>JAVBUX010000111.1:0-4989 GCA_031554915.1 Bacteroidales bacterium
CTAATACTCAGGCATGGAAAAAGTGTAAAAGCCAGGATGAAATTTGGTTGGATGGAAAGAAAAGCAGTAAATCTGCATTAGATGGTTTTAGTCGCAATGATATTGCATATTATTTATACAATACAAGTAATAAAATCGTTGTTGGGGTTTATTTGTGGACAAAAAAAGGTTATGATGAATATATTCAACAATATAGTCAACAAATTTCGACAGAAAAATTGTTAGAAATTGAACCCATGGTTTGGGTCATGTTGGAAAAAAAAGTAAGTAAGGATGGTTTAGAAGTAACAGCTAAAATGTCGAGTTTTTAAGATTGATAAGTTCTCCGGATTATTTCTGACACAGAACAGGAAAAATCTCAGTATGCGCTTAAAACTGCCGAAGTTTTAAAATAAACTTTCGACAGTTTTTGTGCATTTTATGATTAGCTGTATTCTCGAACAATAAGTTCGAATCCTTAATTACTTGAAAAATTTGCAATTTAATTCAAAACCAATATCTTTGCCGAAGTTTGTTCCTTAAATAATTTAATCATGCACAAAAAGAGTTATTTTAAGTTGGTAATCGGCATCTTATGCTGTTTATCGTGGATAAGTTGTACAAAAAAAGGTGATGTATGGCTGGAAACCGAAAGCTTTACCAATAAAGGCGGATGGGTTGTTGACCAACAATTTATGAACCTGATGGGTTCTCCTTACCTAATGGCACACGGCATGGGAAAACAAGTTGCCGATGCATCCACCACAATAGAATTTCCAGGTACAGGGACATATTATATGTTTGTTCGTACTTATAACTGGACTTCTCCCTGGACAGATAAAGAAGGTCCGGGAAAATTTCAGGTTTTAATAGATGGACAAGCTATGTCTGCTACTTTCGGAAATATCGGAAACGGATGGTTTTGGCAAAAAGCCGGTACTGTAAACATCAAAAACCTCAAAACAACAATCACCTTGCATGATCTTACCGGATTTAACGGGCGTTGTGATGCTATTTATTTTACCCCGGACGCTTCTGTTATTCCTCCGGATAAAGGAGATCAACTGGCAACATTCCGTAATCAACAAGCCGGAATTAAAGCCAAAAATGCCGGCGAATACGACCTGGTCGTTGTAGGTGGAGGTGTTGCCGGTATTTGTTCTGCCGTATCTGCCGCCCGTTTAGGCATGAAAGTGGCCCTGATACATGATCGACCTATCTGGGGAGGGAATAATAGTTCCGAAGTACGTGTACACCTTGGTGGACGCATCAACCTGGCTCCATATCCCGAATTGGGAGGTATTGTTAAAGAAATCAGTCCGGAAAAGGGTGGAAATGCCAAACCAGGAAGAACTTATGAAGATGAAAAAAAGAAAGCTGTAATCGATGCTGAACCAAATATCAGCCAATTTATGAATTATTTTGCTTTTGAAGTTGAGAAAAAAGGCAATACGATCCAATCCGTTACAGCTAAAAATATTGAAACCGGAGAAGAATTGATTTTCAAGGCTCCATTATTTGCTGATTGTACAGGCGACGGAACAATCGGAGCTCTAGCGGGTGCAGATTTTGCTATGGGACGTGAATCAAAAGCTGAATTCGGAGAATCAACAGCTCCTGATGAAGCTGATAAAATGACGATGGGAAGCTCTGTTCAATGGTATTCTAAAGAAGACAGTACAGCAGTTTTCGGTTTTCCTGAATTCAAATTTGGAGTAAACTTCAACGAAGACAGTTCGCAAAAAGTAAGCATGGGAGAATGGACATGGGAAACCGGTATGAACTTCAATCAGATCACGGATTTTGAACGAGTCAGGGACTATGGTTTGATGGTAATTTTCTCTAACTGGTCATTTTTGAAAAATGAATACAGCAAAAAAGACGAATATGCTCACAGGGAGCTCTCTTGGGTTGCATATGTCGCAGGGAAACGCGAATCCCGTCGTTTATTAGGGGATTTAATTCTGAAAGAACAAGATATTACCGAGTTTGTAGAATACCCTGACTGGTCTGCATCTACTTCATGGTCAATAGATTTACACTATCCGGATCCTAAAAACACGGACTTTTTCCCGGGAGCAGAATTCAAATCAATCGCTGTACATAAAACGATCCATCCCTACCCGATCCCTTACCGTTGCTTCTATTCACGCAATATTGACAACCTGTTTATGGCCGGTCGCAATATCAGTGTGACTCATGTTGCCCTGGGCACAATCCGGGTAATGCGTACTACAGGGATGATAGGTGAAGTAGTAGGTATGGCTGCTTCTGTTTGTAAAAAGAACGGAGTGAAACCACGTGGCGTTTATGAAAGTCATTTAGATGAATTGAAAGCATTGATGACCAAAGGAGTAGGAAAAGGAGGCGCTGCCGGATATCCTGACTATAATCTTGGTGGAACTTTAGGCGATAAATTCAAAATAGATTCGAACAACTAAACGAATACGACAAATGAAATACATAAAAAAATTGCCGGAAGATTTTTTTGCTTCCGGCAATTTTTTTATAATTAATGATATGAAAATGTGGTAAGCACAGCCTTATGATCTGTTGGCCAGGCTCCTTTGGGCTCAATGAAAACGTCCTGAGAGCATTCTTCTACCCTTTGGTTACGTACGATCGAACCTTTTGGTCCGACAATAACACAATTTTTCAGCTTTATACCTTTGTGAGGGTAATAGAATATAAAATCGATCCTATCTCTGTCGTCAGCATCGGGTGCCCAAGCCAGTTTTGAAACATCAACCTGCTTACAATCGGCTGGATACGTAAATCCCGGATGAGTTACCGGATTCGGATATTTTTCCCGGAAACTGTCTATAAATCCTGCCTTTTCCAACATAATAGTTGAAGTCCAGGGGACTACACAACCACGATGATCAAAAGAATCTTTTACAGCCACCGTCCAGTCGCGGTGAGAAGCCTCATTAAAGTCACCTCCAATAATAACAAACCGGCCGGCCTGGATGTCTTTTTGAGCCTCCTTGATAAAAACAGTCAAAGCTTCGTCTCTTTGTGAAGCCAGGTTGCTTGTCAAAATACTATCCACATCAGTTACCGGTGCCGGAAGTTTTTTCCAGGTATATCCATCATATCCACGAGGTAAGTATGGAGCATAATGAGTATAATCTAAATGTGCCGAATACACTGCAACCTCCATATTTCCAACACGGGTAATCAATTTATGAGTCATATTTCCTGGTACTCCATCTTCCGGAAATACTTTACCACTATCTGTGATTGGGAAACGGCTCAGCAGGCCTGAATCATTGGAATAAAAAGAATAATAGGTCTTACTACGAGCCTTCAGAGAAGTCATAATCCGGTCACAAAAACGGCTGCCTGTTTCATTTTTCACTTCGCTGAAAGTCACAAAATCAGGATTCAGGCGAACTATTTCATCAACAACAGCATCGTATGCTCCCTGGAAAGAGGTACCTCCATGCCAAATATTGAATTGTAGTACACTTATCTCTTTTTTTTCATTATCTGCCCCTTGGGCCTCGCATGAAATCAAAGTAAAAAAAAGTACAGGGAGAATAACATATAATATATTCTTCATCATTTTTATCTATTTAAAAAGAAAAGAGGCCATAAAGACACGTTCAGCATCTTTACAGCCTCTTTGTCAATAATTTATTTCAATATCCACATCAGATCGTTTATCTTATCCTGACCACTATATTGGCGATCAAGAGAAGTTTTCAGATTATCCATATTGGTATCATATTCCTTTTGATGATACATCCATCTGGTAGGAACTCCATTCGGATTTTCCGAATTTTGATTGGTGGATGGATTAATAGGCCATACAGGATAATTAGTTCTTCTGTGTTCGTAATAAGACTCCCATGGATGTTGCATAAAATACAAAATATATTTTTGCATCCAGATTTGTTTTAATTGAGCATCTGTAGTAGAAGCAAAAGTTACAGGAGCGCTTGCAAGATATTGTGCAATATATTCAGTTGTAATTTGACGTCCATGATGATATTTAACATCAGCAGGGGTATTACTTGTGATAAATTGCATGGCAGCTCTGATTCCGGCTTCATAATAATCTTTGGCATTTCCGGTAACCCATCCTCTGACAATACCTTCAGCGATAATAAAATTTTGTTCAGCAAAACTTAATCTCATCAAAGGTTCTCCCGACTCATAACTTGTATAGCGATTATTGAAACCACAATGTTTATTTGCAGTAAAATCTTTCGCTATTTGATCGAATGGAGCTGATGGATCTATCCCAGGATAAGCATCCCAATCACTTTCAGTTTTCTTGAGAGCTTCAATGCTGTATTTTGATGGGTTTGCATAGTAGAACAATCTGTAATCTCCCAATTGTTTCAATGGATCTATAATTGTAGTTGTCATTATCGGATAATAATGAAAATTATTTACAGTACTATTGAACGGATAAATTTGCCCTGCTTTATTTGAATAAATCAGTTGCATATTATCTGAATTAGAGGAAATTAACGGATTGTTCTTAACAATGGTTGAAAATGTAGCTGCCACTTTCAAATCCGCATCGTCTGTTTTCTTAGAAAGATACATCAACACTTTCAGGCGAAATGAATTTGTAAATTTTCTCCAAAGAGCTACTTTTCCACCAAAAAGAGGGTCCCCTGTGAAATTTACCGTTGCTGAAGCAAAAGATTTTTCGGCAGTATCCAAATCAGCTAAAATCTCCATCATCACTTCTTTCTGCGTGTCATACTTAGGGGTCATATTTCCTTTTTCCCCGTTTAAGGCATCACTGTATGGTATATCACCCACAGACAAAGAAAGATAAAATAATTTATACGCTTTTATAAATAATGCCAAACCTGTATAAGCATCTTTATCGATACCACTAGCCAAATCAGCCATTTTTTGAGCGTCAATCAACGTGATATAATCTCCAAATCCGGTGCGGGCAATATAGTTGTATTGAAGACTTTCCATTTTTTCTCCCCAAGCCACGTGTTTGCTCATCATTGCGTGGTTGGTAAACGTTTTACCACC
>JAVBUX010000158.1:0-10829 GCA_031554915.1 Bacteroidales bacterium
AAGGAAACTTCTTGCCGGTTTTATCAACAAAATTATATTCTCCCGCCTCGGTTAATTCCGCAACACATTTATTCCCTTGTTTATATAAAACAGGCGTATTCAAAACGGGAGAAGCGAAAGGCTCAACTTCCAGCTCTTTCCCGTTCCGGAAGAGTGACATTTCAGACAAAGCATTACTGGAGTCCCTGAATACTACAAATAATGACCCCTCCGGATCCAATGTTATTGGAAAAGTTATATGCCCATTTTCTTCTTTGTAATTCGTTACTTGATGCATCACTCCACTTTTAGGATCCCATATTTCAGGGACTTTTCCTGTGATGCGAAAACTACATTTTACAGATTCAAACCGGTCGGGTAAATCGGTCAGGTAACGATATACATAATCATTGATTGATTTGCGCGCATAACAATTAGTAACAAAATAGAAATCAGCATTTTCCGTGTATCGGTGAATGAAGTCCAGGTGCGTCTGGCTATTATCCGAAGTAAAATTGAAATCGGCCTGGAGATCCAGTTGTTTCAATACATCAGCAATAGGCATGCCGGCAAATATTTTTCCTTTTCCGTAACTCCTTACAATAGGAGAAGAGACTTGTTTACCCCACATACGATCGGCTATTATCTTTATGGTAGCATCGCTGGTTGAGTAAGACGATAGTCCGGTTGCTCCACCAGGTTTATTTCCTACAAGAACCAATCCCTGTTTTACAAATTGTTCCAGCTTTATTAGCAATGCTGGCGGCAACTGATTAAACTCAGGCAACATCAACAGTTTGTAATTCATACCGTCCGGCAAATACAATCTACCATTGCGCATAAATGCTTTTTCCAATAAAATATTTTTTGAAACTTTGTCGTAGCCGTATCCAAAAGGTAATTCTTTAAAATCTTCTTTCAGGAAGACAAAATTAGGTACGTTATCTCCATAATAGTAAAGGACATCGGCTTGATACAGACCTTCACTCAATAACTGGCAGCAACGATTGATGTAGTTGATGAAATCGTAGGAGAAATTCCACCAGGTAACACTGGGATTCAGGTGGGTTCCTGCAAAATATTCCATTCCGGGGCGTCCCATTTCCTGAGGAGAACTCGTAAAAGTGTGCCACAATACCCGGTTGATTCCACTACAAAATACGTGGTCAAGGACTGATTTTAGATCGCGTGGAGATCGTTCCCATTGCGGACCGATACTGGTAGGCCCTTCTGCCATGGCAAAGCGATGCCCATGAGTATGCGCCGCATTGGCACATTGTCTCACAGCTAGTCTTTCATCTTCTGCGACCCGGTGTGTATTAGATACGGCCCAGAACTCGCCTGTGGGAATATTGCTGACTCCCAGCGCTTGTATTCCGTCAACCGGAGCAGAGTGAGGTCCTCCTGATTCAGGATGAATACCTAACTTATTCTTTTCGGCCAGGGCATATAAAAGTTGATAGTGATTTTTAATTACCAGATCTCCGATTGTCCGTCGGAAATCATAAAGAAAACGGTCGGAAATTTCCTTGCTTTGAACAATTTTACCTGCCAGAACAGGCATGTATGGTTTCATATCGTAACCTCTCAATGCTTTGAATTCGGACATAAACAGTGGAGTCCAGTTGGTAGCACCCATTTCCCAGCTGTCGGTATGCAGATATTTCAAACTTTTACCAGATGAAAAAGCTCTATTTATCAATGGATTAATAATGGAATCGGCAAAAAGCTGGAATGAACGTTTGCTCAAGTGGTCGTAAGACAATCCTGTCCAACCGTCGCTGGCTGTAGATACCCTGGCTCCTGTACAGGTCATTCCGTAACGAATCACTTTCCATTTCCCAGGAGGAACATTCCATTCCAACTTACCGTTTTTCACTTGTGCTGTCAGGTCGATAATTCCTGATTTTTTTACGACAGCCTGATTTGGTTTCTGAGGAGAATCTTCCCACAGAATATGTAAAGGGTAAGTACCTTTGAAGCCCAAAGTTTCGTACATCGCTTTCTTTTTCCAGTTATCGATTTGAGCAATAGTATCATCTGAGGACAGAGGAAATGCTTGAATCAGAATGTCTTCATACATTAACTGATTAGCCGGAATTGGTAATTCTTTAGTAATTTTACCAGGACCTGTAATTTCACATTCGGAATAAGTTAAACGTTTGGCAGCATATTCCGGTGTTACACACGGCGCTCCCGGATTCCATCCGCTTTGCAAATTAATACTGATTTCAAGACCCAGTCGATCGGCTTCTTTGATGGCATGACTGTAATTTTTCATCCAGGCTTCACTCATAAAGACAGGACCAGCAGGTGTTTTTCTTGCAATGGAGTAATTTGAAGAACCTGCATCCATAATAATGGCACCTCGTATGCCTTTGTCTTTCATTTCTTCAAGGTCGCGAGTGATAGATTGTTTAGTGACATAACTATTCAACCACCACCAGTAAACCCGCATCTTCACTTCATCCTGAGGTACCTGAAAGTAACGTTGTAAATCAGTATTAGAAGTTTTTGTACGAACCCCCAATGGGTAATCAATTCCTTGAGCGTAAGATGTTAAAGCTAAAACGGATAACAATACAAATGCGAATGTTTTTTTCATAACTTTTCAATTAACAATAATTTTTCATCAGCACAAAACAGTTAGAATACAAATCTAACTGTTTTTTCTTTATTTCTCGCGTATATTATCCTTTTTCAGCTCTGATTTTCTGTCAAATCTTAGAAAGAGCCTGCTCTATATCTGCTAATAAATCTTCAACATGTTCTATCCCAATGGACAAGCGGACTGTATTAGGCTTTATATCCAGTCCTGCCAATTCCTGTTCCGAGAGTTGTGAATGTGTAGTCGTAGCCGGATGGATAACCAGGGATTTTACATCTGCCACATTTGCCAGCAATGAAAATATTTCCAGACTATCGATAAAACGGTGTGCCTCTTGCACCCCACCTTTCACTTCAAATGTAAAAATAGAACCTGCACCTTCCGGAAAGTACTCTTTGTATAAAGCATGATCAGGGTGCCCTGATAATCCAGGATGATTAACGTGCTGTACTTTCGGATGATTTTTCAGATATTCAACCACTTTAAGAGCATTCGCCACATGTCGTTCTACGCGAAGAGAGAGAGTTTCTAATCCCTGTAACAATAAAAATGCATTTATCGGACTGATCGTAGCCCCTGTATCACGGAGCAGGACAGCCCGTATGCGGACTACATACGCAGCAGCGCCTGCCACTTCAGCAAAACAAACACCATGATAACTGGGATCAGGAGAAGTTAATTGCGGAAATTTACCGGAAGCGGCCCAATCGAATTTACCGGAATCCACAATGATTCCACCTAAAGAAGAGCCATGTCCCCCAATGAATTTTGTAGCTGAATGAACCACAATATCGGCACCGTGCTCTATCGGGCGAATCAGGTACGGAGTACCAAATGTATTATCGACAATCAAAGGAATCGAATGTTTATGCGCAATAGCTGCAACGGCCTCAATATTAATAATATTCGAATGAGGATTGCCCAAGGTCTCAATAAAAATAGCCTTGGTATTACGTTGAATCGCCTTCTCAAAATTCGATAAATCAGAAGGATCGACAAACGTAGTCGTAACTCCGAAACCAGGCAATGTATGAGCAAGTAAGTTGTATGTTCCACCATAGATTGTCTTAGCAGATACAATATGGTCACCTGCAATCGTAATATTTTCAAAAGCATAAGTTATTGCTGCTGCGCCGGAAGCCACAGCTAGTCCGGCAACTCCTCCTTCAAGGACTGCAACCCGTTTCTCAAAAACACTTTGTGTTGGGTTGGTCAGACGACCATAGATATTTCCCTCATCAGTTAAACCGAATCTGGCCGCAGCATGTGCCGAGTTCCGGAAGACATACGAAGTTGTCTGATAAATAGGTACCGACCGTGCATCGGTAGCTGAATCGGGTTGTTCTTGTCCCACATGGACCTGCAATGTTTCAAAATGCAATTTTTTATTATTATTCATGATCTGTAATATTTTAATTATTAAATTTTATTTATTTTCTGACAAAATTACAATACACAGAAATATAAAACAATAAATTTTTAAAATACAGAATATATTACTATTTTTACATCAAAATTCAATACGTTTATTCTAAATCAAATTATAAAACAACATCGTAAAAGAATATTATTCTATGGATATCTTAGATAAAACAGACTTACAAATACTACGGATCTTACAGAACAACTCAAAATTGACAACAAAAGAAGTCGCAGCACAAGTAAACCTATCGACCAGCCCTGTCTTTGAGCGTTTAAAGAGACTTGAGTCAGACGGATACATAAAAAAATACGTAGCAGTACTGGATGCCGAAAAACTGAATTTTGGGTTTGTTGTATTTTGTAGTGTTAAGTTAAGACGGTTAAATCGCGACATTGCCTCTGAATTTACCAGTATCGTACAAAATATTCCTGAAGTAACCGAGTGCTACAATATATCCGGTGAATACGATTATCTGTTAAAAATCCATGCTCCCGATATGAAGTATTACCAGGAAGTTATCATTAATGTACTGGGTACAGTTGACAGCTTAGGTTCATTAATGAGTACTTTTGTGATGGCCGAAATAAAACACAACTATGGAATTTCCATTTAAATTCATCAGGAATAATTCAAAAAAAATCTAAACAGTTGAAAAAAAATTTATAAATTTGTGTCGAAATTCGAGTCAACATCCGGTTGTCTCATAATCTCATCATTTTTGATTTCAAAATTTTCAAACAAATATTTTATCAAATGAAACTCAACACGTTATTTAGTTTATTCACCCCAAAAGACGTTAAATTTTTCCCTTTATTGAGAGAAACGGCATCCGTTTTAGTATCATCATCGACTCTACTTACAGAACTTTTTGAAAAAGAAAATATAGAAGACCGTAACGAAATCTGCCGTTTAATCAAAGCTGAAGAGTTAAAAGGAGATAAAGTTACCGGAAAAATCCTGAAAGCATTGAATGAAACCTTCATCACTCCTTTCGACAGAGAAGATGTCAATGCTCTTGCCGATGAAATGGACGATGTGGTTGATGCCATCAATCGGACAGGACAGAAAGTATTATTGTACGGACCTAAACAAATCCCTGAATGTACCCGCCAATTATCTCAAATCATATATAACGGGACAATTGAAGTTCAACAAGCAATCGATGAATTGGAACATATCAAAAAACGCGACCAACGTTTGCGTCAACATTATAAAGAAATCAAACGACTTGAGGAAGAGGCCGATGTGATTTATGAAAATGGAATTATGACCCTTTTCAAGGAAGAAACGAATGCTGCGGAGCTAATTAAACTAAAAGAAATTATCCAGGAACTGGAAAAAACTGCAAATAAAATAAATAATACAGGTAAAGTTTTAAAAAACATTTTTGTAAAATACGCATAAGATAAATTTATATGACTTTACTTATTATTGTAATTATTTTAGCTATCATTTTTGATTTTATTAATGGATTTCATGATGCAGCAAACTCAATTGCCACTGTAGTATCAACCAGGGTTTTAACACCCTTCCAGGCTGTTGTATGGGCTGCATTCTTTAATTTTGTCGCATATTTTATTGCGGTATATTTTCTTGGTGGATTTGGTGAAAGTATCGCCAATACTGTTGCAAAAACAGTAAAACCTGAATTTATCACTACCGAGATTGTGGCTGCCGGACTTATAGCTGCTATTATCTGGAATCTACTTACCTGGTGGCTCGGAATACCTTCTTCATCTTCACATACATTGATCGGAGGATTCGCAGGTGCTGCTATTGCCGGTAATGGTTTTAACTTCGCTTCTGTCGATGGCGGAACTATTAGTTTCATTGCAATCTTTATTATTGGAGCTCCTTTAATTGGGATGATTACAGGTTTAATCGTAACTATCATCACTATGCATATCGCTAAAGATGCAAAGCCCTCTAAAGCTGACAAATGGTTTAAGCGCTTGCAGTTAATATCATCCGCAGGTTTGAGTATCGGACATGGTTTGAACGACTCACAAAAGGTCATGGGTATCATTGGAGCTGTATTGATCGCTAATCAAGCCCTTCCGGGTCTTCCTGATTTTATGAAGATGGGCAGTATGGCTGATATCCACGATTGGATTCCATTTACATGTTTTACGGCTATTGCAATAGGTACAATGTGTGGCGGATGGAAAATTATGAAAACAATGGGAACCGGTATCACGAAAATTACACCCGTGGAAGGATTCTGTGCTCAAACAGCAGGTACGATAACCTTATTCATTTCTGAAGCTTTACACGTACCAGTGAGTACCACTCATACAATTACAGGTTCTATCATGGGAGTTGGAGCTGTAAAAAGACTTTCAGCAGTTCGCTGGGGAATCACGATCAACTTACTTTGGGCCTGGTTGCTGACGATTCCGGTAAGCGCCGTTCTTGCTGCAGGGATCTATCTTTTGATGTCAGCTGTTGGTGTTGGATAAAAACACAGGGGGCTGCACCCTGTCTATATAGAAAGCACCCGACAGTGCAAAATAAAAACCGTCATCTCGACCGTTAGGAGAGATCTCATCAGATTTTCTCACAATGTTCGAAATGACGGTTTTTCGTTTCTATCAATTACCAATTAATTCAGGCTGATTTCATCTACAAATACAAAAGCAGGACTTCCCTTACCTCCGTGCCACGCAGGAATTTTATATTCTGGCTCTACAATGAATTTGACATAGCGAGCTTTTACTGGCTCAAATGTCAACTCGTGAGCATGGATTCCGTTTGCATCACCTTCTTTCATTTCAGGGTAAAGCTCTCCCGCAATTTTCTTATAGGTAGTTCCATCCTCTGAAATTTCAACAGCAAAACTTCTTGCATCAAAAACCCAGTCTCCTTTTTGAACACAGGTAGTAATCTGCGCTTTAGAAATTTCTGTTGGCTGTTGAAGATCTACAACAGCTTCCATCGCATTTTTATAAAAAGCAATCCAACGACCAGTTTTATAATTTCCGCTACCTAATAAACCATCCACCAAAGTTATTGCACCTCCAAATTCATACTGTTTATTGATTGGTTGTAACAGAGTAACCGGCTTCATACTGGCTTTATTGAATGAAATTTTCTCAGATAAAATTTTACTATTTCCTCCAGGGCGAATAGCTATAGCCTTGAACTGACAAGCTTCTTTTATTTTCAGAGGCTCAGTATATTTCGGAGAATTTACAGTAGGATCCGTTCCATCCAAAGTATAATGAATATCTGCATTATTAATTGCAGAAAGTGTTACGTCCAATACATTCTCGGCAGGATTAGGGACAAATGATGCTTTTACATTAAAGATATGTTTAGCATAATTATAACCTAGAAGATCATAAATAGCGATCAATCGAGGAACACGGGAAAGGAAATTTTCATAATTTTTCTTCTCCGGTTTCATCCATTGTACTTCAGACAGCGCCGCCATACGTGGCAATTCCATGTATTCCACCTGACTGTAAGTCGGAATATATTCAGTCCACAGATTACCTTGTACTCCAACAATATACTTAGCTTCCTCCGGAGTCAGAACAGCCGGAACAGGTTCAAAACTATAGACTTTCTCTACCGGAACATAACCTCCGATTGCCATTGGTTCATCTGCAATATCTGTAGTTTGATAATAATCAAAATAAAGATAAGATGTAGGAGTCATAATAACATTATGTTTCTGCTGTGCTGCAGTAATACCTCCTTCGATTCCTCTCCAGGACATAACTGTAGCATTCGGTGCCAATCCGCCTTCCAGGATTTCATCCCAACCAATGATTTGACGACCTTTTTCATTCAAAAATTTCTCGGCATAAGAGATAATATAACTCTGTAATTTTTCTTCTGCAGTATGATGAGCATCCGCTTTTATCCCAAGCTCTTTGATACGTGCCTGGCACTTAGGACACTTTTCCCAGCGTACTTTAGGACACTCGTCTCCTCCGACATGGATGTATTCGGATGGGAATATCTCAATGATTTCGCTCAAAACATCTTTAATAAATTCTAACGTTTTGTCATTTCCGGCACAAAGTACATCTTCCGAAACACCCCACATTTTCCAAACATCATAAGGACCTCCGGTACAACCTAATTCCGGATAAGCAGTCAACGCTGCCTGCATGTGCCCAGGCATATCGATTTCCGGAATAACGGTTATATGACGTTCCTTTGCGTAAGCTACTAATCCTTTTGCTTCTTCCTGAGTATAGAACCCTTCGTAAGGCTTTCCATCATATTCTCCTGTATTATGTCCGATAACAGTTTCTTTTCTCTTTGAACCGATGGTAGTCAACTCCGGACGTTTTTTGATTTCAATTCTCCATCCCTGATCATCAGAAATATGCCAGTGCAAACGATTGATATTGTGCAATGCTAACATGTCCACAAATTTCTTTACCGAATCAATTGGGAAAAAATGACGGGAAACATCCAAATGTGCACCTCGATATGAGAAGCGAGGATAATCGTTAATTTCTACAGCTGGAAGAGAAACATTTTCATTTTTAACAATCGGCAGAGATTTTCTAAGTGTCTGAATTCCATAAAAAACTCCGGCTTCAGATGCTCCGGTAATGATTACAGACGATTTATCCACCTTGATTTGATAAGCTTCCTTGTTTTCGGAATTCAAGCCAAGACTCAAAACTACAGCATTCTTTCCTTCAGAACCCACTTCCGCTTTTAATTTTTTAACGATCATCTGGTTGATATACTCAGCCAGAAATTCCGCATTTCTTTTCATAACATCGTTACCCTGAGGATAAAGGATCTTCGCTCCGTCACCTAAAACAAAAGCATCTCCTTGGACTACAGTTATCTCTTGAGGCAGAGGAACAACTTGATAATCAGCCTCTCTTAAAGGCCCTGACGAGCAGGAAAACAGGACTCCACTTATCGCGATAATCCCTAAAAACTTAAATACTCCTTTCATTTTACTAGATTTTTCAATTTTGATTGTTTGCTGTTTATTATTATTTATTTAACGAATCGAGCGGTTAACTTAAAACGTGACATTGTCCACGCTATTATAAATGAGATCAGGAAAGTAAGAGAAGTCATACATATTATTCTTACAATCGTTGGTAATCCTGAAATATTAAACATATCATACGAAATCGTGACAAAGACATAATGACAAAGATAAATTCCAAATGAGATAGAAGCCAGCTGGGAGAGCCACTTATGAGAGCGGATATTCAGTTTTTGGACAATAACGCATATAGGGAAAGTCATCATAAACACATTGATTCCGGCAAAATACCACACAATCTCAAGATTAGCATAGTTGCCAGGAAAAAATTTCTGAGTCAGGATAAATCCATACGAAGTAATGGCATAGCCTACAATAAACATTGGAATCGCTATACTCAACATTTTTTTCCAAGTCCAGTCAAGAGGATATTTTATAAGGTAATACGCAAGTACCAAATAACCAATAAAACCGGAAAAATAATAAAATGTACCGTACTCATTCCAATCACAAACCCCGAGAATACCCTTATTCCCGAAATATCCCTGAAATCCCAATACCGGAGCAAGCATTTTCACATAAGGGATTACCAAAGCAACACCCCATATCAACAAAAACAATTTCAAATCCTTTTTGGAGGCGCTTTTGAGCCATCCGTTGAGAATTGGCATAATCAGGTACAGTCCTATCAGCATATACAAATACCACATTGGAACAGTATCGAAATTAAAATTAAATATGAAAGTATAGAGTTTAACCCACAAATTATTCAAGTCGTGATCCGGCAAAGAAATCAAGGGATTTTGAGTAGCAGGATTAATTTGATTGAGGTACAGAAAAAATAAAACAGGAAGCAATAATGACCAAAAAATCAATGGAGAAATAATACGTCCGATACGCTTTTTATAAAAACGACCCATTTCAGGCTCTCGGATAGGCAGCAAAAGAACTCCGGTCATCATTACAAATAAGGGAACACAAGAGCGAACGAGGCTTCCGGAAAAGACTCCAACCAGGAATACAGACCGGTCTCTATCGAATTGAGCTATAAATCCATCACAACAATGAGAAAATATAACTAAAAAACAAGCAAGCACCCGCAATAGATCAACCCACCCGATATTCTCCCTTTTATATAACTCCATCGTATTAAATTTAATTTTGCGTAAAGTTACATTTTTTTCAGGCATAAACAATAGTGAGTATTATTTGTTTTTCAATTAGTGAATGCTTATTTTTGAATCTTTATTCACTTAAAAAACAGATAATATGAATTTCATTTGGTACATCATTATCGGCTGCGTAGCCGGATTTGCTGCAGGCAAAATCATGAAAGGGAAAGGCTCTGGACTCCTGATGAACCTTATCATTGGAATTATCGGTGGAG
Organism: Bacteroidales bacterium; assembly: GCA_031554915.1. GTDB lineage: Bacteria > Bacteroidota > Bacteroidia > Bacteroidales > Azobacteroidaceae > BNXB01. Next base: position 10,367 of record JAVBUX010000158.1, read on the forward strand.
TCCTTGGTGGCTGGTTATTCGGCTTATTGGGTATCAGTGCAAACGAAGGCAGTATTGTCGGCAACCTTGTGATGTCAACAGTAGGAGCCATCGCTTTGCTCTGCATCGTATCTCTTTTCAGTAAGAAAAAAGATTAAAATACCCTGTTCTTTTATTTATAATCCAGTCGTTTGGATACTGAATTTTCAGTCGGAAAATCTTTTGGGACTTTTTGAGTTACCTTGCCTGTAGCTGCCCATTCAGCGCCACGAAGTAAAGTTACTTGAAAGCCGACACATTGCATTGCCGGGTTATCTGTAATTGATTTTCCGGCATGACCTAACATTGTATGAAAAATACGACCCTTTCCATACTTTACAGTAAAGAGCAACGGTTCTTCCCGCCCTGAACCTCCGGTTTCCTTTTCCGAGGAAGCGGTGTAAAGTAGGGATGCAATATTACCGGGTCCACGCATACGATCATA
>JAVBUX010000042.1:0-3217 GCA_031554915.1 Bacteroidales bacterium
TATTGGAAGCAGTCAAATCATGGACGGAGTTAAATGGAAATTCATTGAACGCCACTGAAAAAACATACGTGTATCATCCTTTCGATCAAAAAGCTGAACTACCACTCGACACCGCCAATCTGGCATTATTGGAGAAAAAAAACAAAAAAGATCCGGAATTACGAGTGACTACCGGAAAAGAAAAGCTGGAAGTGTCAGCATTAGAGATCAAAACGTATCCTAATCCGGTGGTTCGAGAACTTCAGGTGAGTATTCAAACAGAACAACAAGCTTCTGCACAGGTATTGGTATATAGTTTACAAGGACAATTATTGTTCAAGCAGGAGTTCCAAGTGCAAGGAGGAAGTCATGTTGAGACTGTGGATATGAGCCGTTTAGCCAGAGGGAGTTATGTACTTCAGGTACAGGCAGGAAATAAGAGTGAGAGAAAAGTGATTGTGAAACAATAAAAAGACACAAAAATGAAAAATCTAAAATATTATTTGCTTGCAATATTTTACACTTGTGTAAATATCTGGAGCGAATCTCAAGGGCAGAATTTAAACATTTCGCCTCAAGTAGTACAATCCGTACAAGCAACATCCGGAGAAGAAAAAGTTCCGACCCTATTATCTCCAGATGTTTATTTATTAAGTAAATATGGTAATATTCCCGTAAACTATTCAACGGGAGTCCCTAATATTTCAATTCCGTTAATGACATTAGAAGACAGAGGGTTGAAACTCGATGTTTCTCTATCGTATCATGCCTCGGGCATTAAAGTGGACGAAGAGTCTCCCTGGACCGGATTGGGCTGGTCTCTGAATGCCGGAGGAATTATTTCAAGAATAGTCAGGGGTGTTATTGATCTGCCAAACCAAAGTAACACGGGTTTGATAAGGTCCAGAACTTCAATTGCCGATTATCAAGTAGGTCAGAATTTCCTGACATATCGAGACCAGGCTATGGCGGATCTATATAATGCGGAAAGCACACTGACAGATAATAACCCGGATATTTTTACTTTTAATTTTGCGGGCTATTCGGGAAAGTTTTTTTTAGATGACAATCTTAATCCGATTTTTTTCGAACACCAAGATTTTAAAGTGAAATATTTGGGTAATAGTGATGTTCCCTATTTTATCATTACTACAGACGATGGTGTCATTTATGAATTCGGACAATCAGAAACTATTTATGATCGTTCTACTTCAAGACTGAGTACCACTGCCTGGCATCTTACAAAAATGACAAGCCCAACGGGAGGTGAAATTAATTTTGTCTATAAACCCGGAGGTGCTCCATCTCCTCATTTTCAAGAGAGAGAATATGATGTGTTTTTTACGTCGATTGAAGACAATGCTACTTCCCATGGTATTTCCGGATCAATTGAAGGCATGCGTCCTTATGGTAAATCAACGGTATATTCTTACATATTGAAAGAAATTTATACTTCTTCCGGAAATAAAATTGAATTGAATCAAACTTCCTCTTCCCGGTTAGATGCCGAAGGTGGAACTGGTAATATGCTGAATGAAATTGTGTTAAAAGACGGATCAGGTAATCAGCAAAAAAAATTCACATTACACTACAATTATTTTGAAGCTGATAATAATCATAAAACAAAACCAATTTGGGGCAATGCTGTAACCTTTTTAAATTACCGTTTACGGTTGGACTCCCTGAGGGAAGTCTCTAATTTGGATTTGGATAACAACATCTGTCTGACTCACCGATTTGATTATTATTACAATCCGGATCCGGAAGAGGATAGTCCTTATACACTTCCTTATAGATTATCTCCTTGTCAGGATCATTGGGGCTATTACAATCACAGCTACAACCAAACAATCTTTCCAAGTAATCCAAGTAATAAACAATTTCATATTGATGAATGGTACAAAAGATTTCTTCCGGGAGAAGAATCTCCGACTGTCTCTTCATTTTTAATTTCCGGAGGAGGAAATCGCGAACCCGATAATGAAGCCGTAAAGGCCGGAAGTCTAAAAAAAATTACCTATCCGACAGGAGGTTATGTGATTTTTGATTATGAGCCTAATAGTTATATTCCAGATCCGCTCACTGGTGTTGGTGGCATACGGATCAAAGAAATAATAAATTCAAATGGAGAAACTAAACATTACAATTATTCTGCAAATGCCTTTGAGGCTGATGCCTATCCTTTAATCAGAGAAAATCAATATTATACACTTTATCATCAGAATGATGTAGAGATTGGCAATGGAAGACCTGAATTGATGGAGACATTTGGAATTCCACCTAATGTTTATTATAAGAAACCATTTATTCTTAGAATGGATAGTTATCCGCAAGCTGCTGTAGGTTCTGGACCCGCAATGGTATATGACAAAGTGGAAGAAATAATATCGGGCAACGGTAAAACCGTATATGAATTTTCATACTTTGATGATTGGGACTCCAATTGGGCACACAATATGGACGGAGTGACACTGGCGGCTAATTTTCATTCAGCACATCTAACTTCAATTCCTGCTCCAGGGTACCCCCAAGGAATATATATCCCAAAAGTTATTGATAGTAGCACATGGCCTTATCCTGAAAAGATCAATACCGATTGGAAAAGAGGACATTTAATTACAAAAACAATTTATAACGAAAGTGGTCAGAAACTTCAGGTGGACTCTGTGGAATATGATTTAAGTGCACTTAGGGCACTGCCCGGATATAAAGTAATAAAGATGGCTAGTGGTTACGAATATGTCTATGCCCGAAATTATACTGTAGGAGGACAAGTAAAAGTAAAAAGGGAATTTTCGAAACAATACATGGCAGACGGATCAGAAATCAATATAGTAACGGAATATGACTACAATGAGAGTCCCCATAAAAAAGTAAAAGAACAGAGGGCCTGGAATAGTGATGGAAGTAAATTAACAACAAAATATTATTATCCTACAGAATATTCGTCAGGATTATTCTCTTCATTGATCAATAAAAATATGCTTTACCCGATAGATACCCGTACTTATAAGGGAAACCGACTTATATCAGGCAATCAGGTTCAGTTTGATGAAAAAGGGAATCCTTTGGTGGCATACAGGGCTGAAGTGGCCTCGGGTGTAAATGATATTGCTTTCAACAGTGCTAATCCATATACATTTGCGGTTTATGCTACGTCTTCGTATTTTCCTTCAGGGTTATTCAAATCGTTCAAATCAACCTCGGAGATTCCTACGACTTACCTTTGGGGTTATAA
>JAVBUX010000096.1:0-7402 GCA_031554915.1 Bacteroidales bacterium
TACAACGAGAATGAAACCTGGGCTACTTTCGGAACCTTATCCGCCGGTACAGGTATCTTGAAAGTAACAATGGAACACCCTTGTGGCACGAGAGAACTGACTCAAACGATCACGGTGAACTATCCGACAGGCGTAGAAGATGTCACAGCAACAGTCGTAACTGTTTATCCTAACCCGACATCTGGAATCCTGAAAGTCTCGGGCACAGTAGCTAATCAAATGATCAGAGTGACTGATGTTACGGGATCATTGAAAGGTAGTTACAAGACCCAGGAAGGGACTACAACGATCGACCTGACGGGTTATGCCAAAGGAACGTACCTGGTACAGTACAATGGCAAAGCTTACAAGGTGATCAGAAAATAATTGAGAATTTAGAATTGAGAATGAATTCGTGCGTAAGCCTCATTCTCAATTCTCAATTTAAAAAGCGGCTTCGGTCGCTTTTTTTATTATTTTTGCATAATTGTTTAAGCAATAATGTTAATGACAATGGAAAATTTGGAAAAGAGAGGAGATGTTGGCTTGGTGTTTTCGATTATGATCGGCAAGGTCTCAATGGCGATTACCCGGAAATTGTATCGGGATTTCAAGTCAGCTGAACTTGAATTTACACCAGAGCAATGGACTGTCCTTTATTGTCTTTGGGAAAAAGATGGAGTGACTCAACAGGAACTTTGCAATAAAACGTTTAAAGATAAGCCAAGTATGACTCGATTGATCGATAATCTGGAGAAGCAAAATTATGTAGTTCGCATAGCTGATGCTGCTGATCGTCGTACTAATATGATACATTTGACCCGTTTGGGAAAAGATTCAAAGGATTTAGCGAATGAAGTCGTTCTAAAAGCGATGAATGAGGCGTTTGAAGGTGTTTCTGAAAAAGACTATGAACTGGCTCGTAGAGTATTAGATATCGTTTTTGAGAACTTGAAAGTTAGCCTTATCTAATTGTTTTAACTTAAAGATTTTCTTCTCCGGCCATTATTTTTTCAGCAAGTAGTACAGTGTTTTTTAAGATATCGTATTCTTTTTCAAAACATTCGGAGAAGATACCCTTTCCAAGATTTTCCTCAATTTGTTTTTCAGTCCATAGCTTGCCTTTTCCGTGGCTGATATTGTTCATTGTTTCTTCGTTGTCGATCTTACATGTATAGAGGTAAACAAGCCGGTTTGCCGTATTATTCTTAAATAAATAGCGGAACACAAATTTTACGGGTAAATCTTTTCTGCCAATTTCTTTTTGTAGAGAATTGGTTACGGCCTCATCGAGTGAATGATTATAAAAGACGAATTTTTCGAAAGGATAATCAATTTTTCCCGGATTAATAACATAGTGATCCGAGCGTTCCTGAAGGTAGAATAATCCTTTGTGTATTAGAGCAATTCTTACAACTGGATGTAGATAAGGTTTCTTAGAAACCAGACTTACACTGAGAGCGATTTTTCCGATTACACCTCCGGTCTCATTTACTATAGGCAGCCAATTTTCAGTATTAATTTTTCGTTTTACCATTGATATACGGATTACCTCAAAGATAAAAATCAATAAGATGATGGTAAATAATAATTCTGGAATAATGATTTTATTTGCTGTTGCAGAATGAAATTGATCCGGTAAAATTTTGTATAGGAGCACAACTATTAAATGAAATATCAGGGAATTACGTATGATTCGGGTTGTTGAAAATGCTTCATTGATTCGAACCAGAAAAGCTGCTCGTTCGTCTTTTGAGTGTTTCTTCTTTTCTTTTTCAATAAAAAAGTCTTTGAGCACGATTAAGATTGAAAAAATTGCAATTAATGTGATCTCAGAAACAATTGCTATGCATTCGGGAGACACTGTGTCTAGCACAGAAAATGCAAATAATGAAAATGCAATGGCTAGAATAATCCCGGTGACTACCAACATGAAAGAAGGCATTTGCTTTTTTATAAGCAATGTTGTGAACAAGTACAGAAAATAAGCCACGATGCCTATAGAAAATGCAACTCCCAGAGTTACGAAAAAACTCGTAACTATCAGTAGGATAAGGGGAAGTATTTCCCCCGCAGAGTTAAACAAAGGTTCTATAACTCTTTTTGGATTCATAAATCATCATCTTCAATAAAAACATAAAATGTTATGTGTCATCTCTCGTCGTTATAACAGTAAAACTTTTTGAAATGTTTTGGTAATGGGCTATCCTTTATAAAAAGTCTATAGAATTGTAAGAAGACCTCACTAAAGGTCCACTTTCCACATGTTTAAACCCTTTTGTCTCGGAAATCGACTTAAGTTCCTTAAATACTGAAGGATGGATGTATTCTGCAACCTGAATATTTTTCTTTGAAGGTTGAAGATACTGTCCGATAGAAAGCAAATAACAACCTGATTTAACCAGATCATCCATTAAAGATATGATTTCTTCTCGTGTTTCGCCCAAGCCTAACATCAGCCCTGATTTTACAGGAATACCGGATTGTGATACATATTTCAAAACTTCAAGGCTTGTACGGTATTTAGCTATACTTCGGATTTGAGGTGTCAGACGTTCTACTGTTTCCATGTTGTGTGAGATAATATCAGGAGCAGCCTGTATGATTAAATCAAGGAATTTATGTTCTCCATTAAAATCAGGAATTAAAACTTCGATGGTGGTTCCGGGGTTAACTTCTTTTATCTGGCGGATAGTTTCAGCCCAATGGCTGGCACCATAATCCGGCAGGTCGTCACGGTCGACAGATGTGATGACTGCATGTTTAAGTTCGAGTTGTTGTACGGAATTTGCAACCTTTCGAGGTTCTTCGGGATCCAGGGGGATGGGCTTTCCTGTCCTGGTATTACAAAATTTACAGGAACGGGTACAGATATCACCTCCAATCATGAATGTTGCAGTGCCTTTATTCCAACATTCCCCAAGGTTAGGGCATTTGCCACTTTGACAAATAGTGCACAACCCCTTGGTTTCGATAATTTTTCCCGTTTTTGAAAAATTGTCGTTGTTTCCAAGCCTGATTTTTAGCCAATCAGGCTTCTTTATGTATGGCACTTTATTCATTTAGGGAATTTTTATAGATTTCGTTGCAAAAAGTCTGCCACTTTCATATAAAGGTGAGTTCTATATGTTGTTCCTAAGATACTGTGGTTCTTGTTCGGATAAATTTGCATCTCAAATTGCTTCCCGGATTCGATTAAAGCTTGCGAATAATACATGGAATTTTGGAAATGAACATTATCGTCGGAAGTTCCGTGAACTAATAATAGACGGCCTTGTAAGTCAGAGGCCAATGCAATTGGAGAATTTTTGTCGTATGCTGTGAAATTTTCTTTTGGAGTTCGCATAAAACGTTCTGTATAAACAGAATCGTATAGCTTCCAGTTTGTTACGGGTGCTATGGCTATTCCGGCTTTGAAAACACCATTGCCACGACTCATGGACATCAAAGTGATAGTTCCTCCATAGCTCCATCCCCAAATGGCAATCTTGTTTTTATCCACATACGGAAGATTTCCTAAGTAATGTGCAGCAGCAATTTGGTCGTCTGATTCCAGTATGCCGAGATTCATGTAAGTGCATTTCCTGAATTCTTCTCCACGGGCAGCTGTGCCTCGCCCGTCAACACATACCACGATATATCCGATGGAAGCCATATAATGTTCCCAACCGATTCCGAATTTATCTGCAACTTGTTGGGAATTTGGTCCGCTGTATTGTTCCATTAAGACGGGGTATTTCTTTGATGGAGAGAAATCTACAGGTTTTATCATATAGCCGTTAAGAGAGATTCCCTGGGGAGTCTCGAAGCTGAAAAACTCTTTCTGAGGCATGGAACTACCTTCAATTTTGGCTTTCAAAGCGGCATTATCATTTAATACGAATAACTCTTTTCCTTTTTCATCATTCATAGTGATCAGGGTAGGGGTTGTTATATTCGAATAGTTGTTGACAAAATAATTGAAATTGGCACTGAAACTAGCAGAATTAGTCCCTGTTTTTGAAGATAACTTTGTAACTTTTCCTTTGGTATCAACTGAATACACTGATCTGCGTAACGGGCTTTCTTCTGCTGACTGATAATATACCGTTTTGGAGATCGGATTCATCCCGTAAAGATCAGTTATATCCCAATTCCCGGAAGTAAGCTGTTTTTCCAATATTCCGTTGATAGAGTACAAATAAATATGTGAAAACCCATCTTTTTCGCTGATATAAAGGAAATTATCTTTCGTGAACATCATCCCTTGAATGAAATCGGAGTCGATGTAGTATTTATTTTCATCTTTCAATATTAGGCGGGATACAGTCGATTTAGGATTGGCATAATACATGTTGAATGTATTCTGATTGCGGTTTAATGTCATCACTGCCAATTGTTCTGGGTTCTCCATAAACTCAATTCTGGGGATGTACCCGTCCATATTGAGCGGAATATTCATTTTTTTGATGTCTTTTGTTTCCACATGATAGACATGGCAGCTGACAATAGAGTTGTTTTCCCCGGCTTTTGGGTATTTGAAAGTCAGAAAGCCCGGATATAAACTGCCATCGTATTCCTGAAAACTAAAACTTGGGACATTTGTCTCATTGGATTTGACAAAAGCCAGGAATTTACTATCGGATGACCACGACATCAGTTTAGTTGTTGTAAATTCTTCCTCATAGACCCAATCGGTAATTCCATTCAGGATTTGTCCTGCTGCTCCATCATTTGTGACCTGAGATTCAGTATCATAATCAAATTTTTTCAACCAGATATTGTTATCTCTGACAAAGGCACACATTCTGCCATCAGGAGAAAATGTAGGTACCATCAGTTTTCCTGATGTGTCGGAAAGAGGTTTTAAGAAGTTTCTTCTGACATCATAATCATATAAATTTGCTTTCCAGGAACGGCGATAGATGTATTCTTTATCTGTTGAAACAATAATACGGTAACCTGTATTGCTGATCCAATAATCGTCGAATGACTCCAGTTTTGTCTCACGGACCGTGTTAACATTGAACAGAGTATCTACTATTTTCCCGGTTTTGTAAGCATATCTCAGGATGCATTTCTTATCCGAACTTTTCATCGTATAGTGTTCGCCGTCTGGCATAGGACGCATTTCAGATATCCCTCTTGCGGAATATCTTCCTTCCACAACCTCTTTCAGGTTGATACGATTGCCTTGAGACATGGCAACATTGATACTTAGTAAAGAAAGTAGTATAATAAAAAAACGTTTCATGATCTTATGTGTATCTCAAATATTTAAGTTGCAAATGTATGAAACTTCTCCAGTTTTTCTTTTGTTTTCCGAAGAAATTCTTTGTATTCTTCCGAATCAGGATTGAATGGCTTATGATTTAATGCTTTTTGGAGACTTTGCCACTCTCTTATTCTTGATTTGGTTTGAGGAGAAAAAAATGCTTCAGAGAATAGTTCCCGGATATATTCTATCGCAATTTGAGAGGGATGCAGCATATCTTCAGCATAAAAGCGATAATCGCGTAATTCGTCCATCAGGATTTCATACGATGGAAAATAGTAGCAAAAATCGTTTTGACGGATGAGTTCGTCGATAGCCAACAAAAGAGTTGACTTACTCAATTGGTTTTCATGAGCTCCGTCTTTCCAGTGGCGGATTGGACTGACAGTAAAAACTAGTTTTATGTTTGGATTATAAGCTTTCAGATCTTGAATCAATAAACTCCAATCGGCCACAATATCTTCTACAGATAAACGTTTTCGTGTAAAAAGATTTTCCGGGAGTTTGTGACAATTGGTGACGGTTTTTCCGGTGGATTTCAGGCTGTAAACGTATGCTGTACCATAAGTTATTATAAAAATTGTTGCCATTTTTAAAAAATGGCCTGAAGATTCCAGCTGATTGTTGATATTTTCCGTGCAAATTTCCGCTGAAATAGAGGAAAATCGGCTATGATGGGAAAAACTATGGTGTAAACCCTGGTGAAAAAATAAGTCGGATGTGGCATATTTTTTGTGCAATAGTACTTCCCGGACACCGGAAGCAAGAGATTGGGGATTGTAAACTGTTCCGAAAGGATTTATATCGACTTGGAAACCGGAATCCAATAATGAAGTCGCCATATTTTCAGCGAAACAGGATCCCATCATCATGATCTTATCGGAATGATCAATGGTGAAATCAAAGATTGGAATTGTAATTTTTGTTCTGAAATCCATTGGGATATAAGTTATTTTCAACAAAATTACATTTATATGTGGTTAATTATGTAGATTTGTACAAGATTTTTTTAGCTATGGCTGAAAACAAAGAATATAATATTCTCAATAAAATAGATTATCCTTCTGATTTAAGAGGGCTTAGCCCTGATCAACTCAAAAACGTTTGCTTTGAGTTGCGGCAATACATTATTGAAGTATTGGCTGAAACTCCGGGGCACTTTGCATCAAGTCTGGGCACTGTCGAATTGGCGGTGGCGCTTCATTATGTTTTGGATACTCCTTACGACCGGATTGTTTGGGATGTAGGTCATCAGGCTTACGCTCATAAAGTGCTGACCGGGCGACGAGAAGCTTTTAAAACGCTTCGTAAGTTTAAGGGTATCAGTGGTTTCCCGAATCCTAATGAGAGTGAGTATGATGCATTTATTGCCGGTCATGCCTCCACTTCTATTTCTGCCGCTTTAGGAATGGCTATCGCCTCGTCTCTCAAAGATGAGAAAAAAAGAAAAATTGTAGCCGTGATTGGTGACGGTTCTATGACCGGGGGACTGGCTTTTGAAGGATTAAATAATGCTTCTTCCGATCCGAATAATCTTCTTATCATATTGAATGATAATAATATGGCTATAGATCGGCCTGTTGGGGGATTAAGTGAGTATCTGGTGAATATCACTACTTCAAAGACCTATAATAAAATTCGTTTTAAGTTATATAATGCCCTGAAAAATAATGGTTTCATTAAAGAAAAGGGAAAAGGTTTAATTTTGCGTTTCAACAATAGTTTGAAAGCTTTGTTGACAAAACAACATAACTTATTTGAGGGTTTTGATATCCGTTATTTCGGCCCTGTGGACGGAAATGATGTTGAAGGACTGGTTAAAGTCCTGAATGACATCAAGGAGATGACAGGTCCAAAACTTCTTCACATCCGGACCACTAAAGGAAAAGGGTTTGAACCGGCTGAAAAGGAGGCGACTATCTGGCATGCCCCGGGTAAATTCGATAAAAATACAGGAGAACGTATTTCTCAACGTTCGCTTGATGAACCTCAACTTTATCAGGATGTATTTGGTCATACTTTAGTCGAACTGGCGAGAGTAAATGATAAAATTGTAGGGATTACCCCAGCTATGCCGACAGGGTGTTCGATGTGTTATATGATGAAGGAAATGCCTGAAAGGGTTTTTGATGTTGGTATTGCAGAAGCTCATGCAGTGACTTTCTCCGC
>JAVBUX010000012.1:0-6188 GCA_031554915.1 Bacteroidales bacterium
GGTCCACGCATACGATCATATAATTCATCCTGCGCATGTTTCCAGGTACGTGGTAATCCTTTCACGACCGGATGTTCTTCGTCCCGGGCTGTCAGCACATATTCATGTTGCTTTCCATGTGAACCTCCGGCCCCCTGCGAACTATCTTTTATCAGCTTCCCATCTTTCCAATAAACCCATGGACCGGATTGTTCATTTCGACCTTCCCAGCCCCCTAAGGCACAAATTTCATTGTATTCTTTCCATTTTGAGAACGCATTATCTGCTGCGTGATACACAACCACTCCTCCTCCTTTTTTAATAAAATCGACAAAACGCTGCTGTGTTTCTTTCGACCAGTAATCTCCATTATAGTCTAATACAACTAACTGATATGAAGAGAAATCCGGAGAAAAATGACTCATATCCTGTCCCTTTTCAGGAGAAATGGCAATATCAATGGAAAAAAGTTTCGTATTTTCCAATATTTGTTTGATGGCAACATGGCTTACCTGCCAGTTATGATTGTTTTGGCCTGTGATTATCAAAGTCCTAATAGGTTCCCTCAGATTCAAAGACTCCCAGCCGCCTCCATTATATACATTCTTCAAGCCATGTTCTTCCAGAATAACTTTAGCTTTTCCGCTTCGATTTCCACTTCTGCATACCAAAATAATATTTTTAAACCGCTTCAGACTCTGAACGGAATCCTGTATCACTTGCAAAGGGATATTGATCGATTGTTCGATATGTCCGGCTTCAAACTCTTCGACTGTACGCACATCAATGATGGCGGTTTTGCGTTTCTGAGCCAATTCTTTGAAATTGACCTCTTTCTGAGGCATCACGTTCTGACTATTACAGGAGAATAATAAACCTTCTATCAAAACCACAAATACGATTGCAAATGAAAAAATTTTCATACAAAACAAATTAAACTTATTTATAACATAATACAAAAGTACATTAATTACTTAATCTTGACCACTCATCAGCTGGTTCTTAAAAAAATTACGCCCGACAATGACAAGTAATCAGATGATCATTCACATAACCAACAGCCTGTAAATGGGCATAACAAATTGTAGTGCCAAAAAACTTAAATCCTCTTTTCTTCATATCCTTACTGATAGTATCAGATAATGGAGTCGATGCAGGTATCTCGTCCAAAGTCTTCCAATGATTGACAACCGGTTTTCCATCCGGCAAAAAAGTTTTCAGATAATTACAAAAACTCCCGAATTCTTTCTGGACTTCAAGGTAATGACAAGCATTTGAAATAGTGGATTGAATCTTATTCCTGTTACGGATAATCCCGGAATCCTGTAACAATCTTTCGACATCCTTCTCTGTAAATTTGGCGACCTTCTCAGCATCATAATCCGCAAAAGCAGCTTTGTAGGCCTCTCTGCGTTTGAGAATGGTTATCCAACTCAATCCGGCCTGCGCACTCTCCAGAACTACGAATTCGAACATCTTCTGATCATCTGTGACCTCTCGTCCCCATTCCTCATCATGATATTTTTGGTACATCGGATCGCTTTTACACCAACCACATCTCAAAATTCTTTCTTCTTCAGTCATAATTCTAATATTTCGACTTTTAACTTATACTTTTTCCAATAAGATATCCGGCCCATGTGCAGAATAAACAAAGAGCAACACTCAAAAAGGCATAGGCAAAAAAAAAAAATATATTCACTTGTTTCAGGAGATTGAAATTTTCCCATTAAAAAGTAGAAAATGTTGTAAATCCACCGCAAAAACCCAAAACGAGAAATTGCATCCACGAATTTTTATCTGAAACAGATGGCATTCCCCAGAACAATCCAATGAGTAACGAGCCAACAATATTTACACTAAAAGTCGCCAAAGGCAATGACGTAACTGTAAATTGTGCGAACAAGCGGGCAATACCAACACGGACAACACTTCCGAGTCCCCCTCCAATGAAAGCCAGTGAAAATAATTTGAACATCTTAACCTTATTTATGTCCGACAAAGTTAAATTTTTCATTGTTTAATACAAACAAACGAATTAGAAGAATTATCTTTGCAAACTAATTTTAATTGAATAACAATGAAAAAATTTATCCTGAGCTGCTTTTCCATCTGTACTGCGTCTTATTGTTTCGCCGGCGACTTACTAACAAATACAAATCAAAGTGTTCATTTTCTTCGCAACCCGGCCAGAGATGCCTCTACTGAAATCGATGCAGCCTATACCAACCCAGCCGGTTTAGTGAAACTTACAGAAGGGTTCCATTTTGCTTTTACAAATCAAAGTGCGTTTCAAACACGGACCATTACATCAACCTCTCCTATATTTGTGATGAATGGAGGGTTGGATACAAAAACTTTTGAAGGAACAGCATCTGCTCCTATCATTCCAAGTCTTCAAGGTGCATATCGCAAAGGGAAATGGGTACTTTCCGGGGGACTGGCAGTTTCCGGAGGTGGAGGAAAAGCCACGTTCGACCATGGGCTCCCATCTTTCGAAGTTATTGCAGGATCAAGCGTTGGCGTTATTAATGGAGCAACACCTTTGACGGGAGTAAAAGCAAATCAATATGTAGTAAATCAACACATGGAAGGTTCCAGCTTTATCTATGGAGCTCAATTGGGCGGTACGTATGAAATCAACAAGATGTTTTCCGCTTACGCCGGATTCAGATTGAATATTGTAAATAATAAATACGAAGGATACCTGAGAGGATTGAAAATGAATCTTACTCCGGCTTCTTCTTCAGTTTATTCTACACAGATGGTTTATGCAAAAGCTATTCTGGATGCTGCCGCAGGAAATAGTAGTCTCCCCCCTCAACAAAGAGGATTAATCGGTATTATGGCAAAAGCTTCTACTGACGAAGGAGCTATGCTTGAATCAACTCAATCGGGATGGGGAGTTGCTCCGATAATCGGGTTTAATTTTAATTATGAAGATCGTTTAAACATCGGCACTAAATACGAATTCAAAACAGCTCTGGATGTTGAAAACAGCACTAAAACAGACGATACAGGCATGTTTGCCGATGGAGTAAACACACCTCATGACATACCTGCTTATTTTGCCATCGGTGCTTCGTACAAAATCATCCCGAACCTGACCGCCAGTGTGGGTTATCACCATTTTTTCGATTCCGACGCAAAAATGCAGGATGATAAACAAAAAGACGCAGGAACCACCAACGAGTACCTGGCTGGCCTTGAATATCAAATCAACAAAATGTTTTTGGTAAGCGCCGGAGGACAGATTACCAAATATGGTGTTGGCGATACTTACCAGAGAGATTTGAGTTTTGCATGCGATTCGTACTCTATAGGTTTGGGTGGAGCAGTAAATGTATCTCCAAAAGTCAGAATAAATCTGGGGTATTTCTGGACAACTTATTCTGATTATACTAAAGAACCAGGCGGAGGAACATCAAAGGATGTCTTCTCCAGAACAAATAAAGTTTTCGGAGCAGGAATTGATTTTTCATTTTAAAGATCAAACCGTGGATATAAACAAATAGAAGAGATCCTATTGTAAATATTTTATCCATTTTGAAAAAATTATTATTACATAAACTCTCTGTTCTCATTCCTGTTTACTTAGGAGAATCATCTATTGAATTACTTATCGACAAACTCGAAAAAGTACTACTCTCCATAGCGACCGACTATGAAATTATATTGGTCAATGATGCTTCTCCTGATAATTCGTGGCAAAAAATCAACTATTTATGCCAGAATAATAAACGAATAAAAGGAATTAATTTAAGCCGGAATTTTGGGCAACATGCAGCTATTAGTGCAGGCTTGAAATATGCTTTCGGAGAAAAATTCATCATTATGGATTGTGACCTGCAAGATAATCCCCTGGATTTACCAAGTTTGTGGAAAAAATCTCAGGAAGGTTACGATATTGTAATGGCAAGACGCATCAATCGAAAAGAGAGTATCCGGAAACGATTTATTTCGTGGAGTTTTCATCAAATTTTATCATGGAAAACAGGATGGAAAACAGACCCAGCCATTGCCAATTACGCCATCTATGATCGTAAAATTCTTGAAGAATACTATGCAAATCATAAAAACAAAGCATTCTCTGTCTTAAATTTAAAACAAAACTATACTTTTGCAACTGTTGATGTCATACAAGGGATGTCCGCAAGAGGAAAATCGAGCTATACATTACCAAAGCTCTTTTCATTAGCTTTTTCACTGCTATTTCCTAAAAAAAATAAGAGTACACTTTATACAATAGAAAAAACACTGAATATTACCGTGGAAGATTATGGTGTCAGATTAATTCCTCTGAACGGAGAAAAGATAGAAATAGTACGCCAATGGCGCAATGATCCTAAGATATCCCAGTATATGGTATATCAAGAATATATTACTCCGGAAATGCAACAAAAATGGTTCGAAAGTATTAATAATCCCAACAACCATTATTTTATAATTGAGTTAGAAAAAAAAGAAATCGGGTTGATTAATATAAAGGATATCGATTACATACAAATGACAGGAGAGTGTGGACTTTTTATATATGAAGATTCATACTTAAACTCAGACACTCCATTTCGTATATCAATGTGCATGGGCGATTTTTCTACTTTTTTATTGAACTTACACACCTCACGCATACATATTCTTAAATCTAATAAAAAAGCCATAAAATACAACGAAATGATCGGATACAAATTGGCTGAAAATCAAGAAGATAAAGAATACCAATTGTATTATATTACAAAAAATGCTTACCTTCGACGACGAGAATACATCTCGAATTTGTTTTATCAATAATTGTTTATTTTATGAATATAACGGATTTTATTCAACATTTTGCAACTCAATTTGAAGACACACCACTCTCTTCTTTTAGTGCAACAACTGAATTTAAGCACGTGGAAGAATGGTCTTCATTGATGGCATTGAGCATCATTGCCATGGTAGATGAAGAATACGGAGTAAAAATTAAAGGCGCGGACATACGTTCTGCTATAACTATTGAAGATCTGTACAATATTGTAAAATTAAGAATCTGAAGATGGGATTTATTGAGATAAAAAATGTTCATATAACCGGATTATCGGCATGTGTTCCCCGGAAATCAGAAGAAGTCGCTTCGCTTCCTGTTTTACAGAAAGACGAAGCCGAGAAATTAATGGCATCAACCGGGATAGAACGCAGAAGGGTTGCCGGTAAAGGTGTCTGTACTTCCGATCTCTGTTTTGAAGCAGCGGAACAATTAATCAAAGACTTATCCTGGAATAAGAATGATATCGATTGCCTGGTTTTTGTGACACAAACTCCCGACTATTTTTCCCCTGCCACTTCCTGTATCCTGCAAGATCGCTTAGGACTGAACGAAGAATGTTACACTTTGGATATCTCTCTTGGTTGTTCCGGTTGGGTATATGGATTAAGCGTATTATCATCCTTGCTGACAAAGGAAGGTATGAAAAAGGGATTATTACTGGTTGGTGATATTACTTTAGCCGGTTGTTCTCCGAAAGACAAAAGTACTTTTCCATTATTTGGAGATGCCGGATCTGCTACAGCTTTGGAATTTGCTCAAGATTCAGATGGTTTCAAATTTCATTTTGGAACAGATGGTTCCGGACACAAAGCTATTTATGTCCCGGATGGATGTTTAGCCGGCCGAAATCCTGTAAGTATTGATTCTTTTACATTGGAAAAGATTGAACCCGGCATAGAAAGAAATCGCTTGAGCACTGTTTTGGATGGAATGGATGTTTTTGCATTCGGCATAACAAAAGTGCCGGAAACCGTCAATAAAACAATTGAGCACTTTTGTTTGGATAAAGAAAGGATAGATTATTTTGTTTTTCATCAAGCTAATAAATTTTTGAATGAGAAGATAAGAAGAAAGCTCCAACTTCCTCCGGAAAAAGTTCCCTATTCATTAAAAAACTTCGGCAATACCAGTTCGGCTACAATTCCACTAACTATGATAACAGAACTGGGGCAAAAATTGCAAAATGAGCATTTGAACTTTATTGCGTGTGGTTTTGGAGTGGGATTATCATGGGGAACTGTCGCTTTTGAAACAGAGAAAATCATAGTATCGGATTTACTAGAAATTTAATTATATGTTACCGGAAGTTTCAATAGTCACCCCTGTTTATAATGGAGAAAAATTTATTGAAGAATATTTCGAAAGTATTCTCATTCAAACTTTTCTGAACTGGGAATGTATT
>JAVBUX010000279.1:0-5453 GCA_031554915.1 Bacteroidales bacterium
AAAAAAAAATTGAGTTTATACATTCGGAAGACTTACTTCAACTTTATCCGAATCTAAGCCCCAAAGAACGGGAAGATGCTATCACAAAAGAGTATAAAGCAGTATTTATCATCGGAATCGGAAGTTTATTGAGTAATGGCGAAAAGCACGATAATCGGGCACCTGACTATGACGACTGGGTTACTCCCGCTGATGGTCACAAAGGTTTAAACGGAGATCTGCTTGTGTGGAACGACATACTCGATCGTTCGGTAGAACTTTCATCCATGGGAATCCGTGTGAATCCTGAAACGATGATTAAACAACTGGAACTCACAGGCACAGAGGACAGAAAAGAGCTTTATTTTCATAAACGACTATTAAACAACGAACTACCTCAATGTATCGGTGGAGGTATAGGTCAATCACGTTTATGCATGTTCTACCTCAGAAAAGCCCATATTGGGGAAATACAAGCCAGTATATGGCCGGAAGAAATGCGGGTACAGGCAATGAAAGCAGGGATGCAATTAATTTGATTAAAAACATTAACTTTGCAATAGTTTTAAATTCTTAATTCTCAATCAACGTGGATGTAAAAATCGAAAATTCCTGGAAACAGCAATTGGAAAATGAATTTCAACAATCCTATTTCAACAATCTGGTTCAATTTGTAAAACAAGAGTACGAAACTCAAACGATTTATCCTCCGGGAAAGTTTATATTTAATGCTTTCGATCAATGCCCGTTCGATAAAGTAAAAGTTGTTATACTGGGACAGGATCCTTACCATGAACCGGGACAAGCTCATGGCTTGTGTTTTTCGGTCAATGATGGCGTACAATATCCTCCTTCCCTTCAAAATATTTTTAAAGAAATCCAATCCGACTTAGGAATATGCATTCCCAAATCAGGTAATTTAGAACGTTGGGCACAACAAGGTGTATTGTTATTGAATGCGACTCTCACAGTACGCGCTCACAGTGCAGGTTCTCATCAGCACAAAGGTTGGGAACAGTTCACAGATGCTGCAATTCACCGCATTGCTGAAGGAAAAGAGCATGTTGCATTTATCCTTTGGGGGTCTTTTGCTCAAAAGAAAGGTGAATTTATCAATCCGAATAAACACTTAGTATTAAAATCACCTCACCCATCCCCCCTCTCTGCTCATCGAGGATTTTTCGGGAACAAACATTTCAGTAAAGTAAACGAATATCTTATTGCAACGGGACAAACCCCGATAGAGTGGTAACTTAAAGATCAACTGTCAATTAATACCAATTCACAGCATCTCTCGAACTACTTCTTTGGGTGTATTTGAAATCGCGGAGCATAGAAGCATTCACAGATAATGTGAAACTATATGATTGATAAGGACCAATCGGGTTTAAGCTCACATTCATCTGCCAACAGTGAAGATCACGTATAATAGAACACTGCATATAGGTAAATCCCTTATATTCAAAATCATAAGCAGTACTAAAACTAAAACTCCAGCCTTTTGTCGGACTAATGTTTCAAGTTATTCCTACATTCTGGGTAAACATATACCCAAATTCATTATTTTTGAAATTGCTATATGATCCATCCGGATTTGTTCTTTTATCATAACCCATAGCTAGAGAATAGCTAAGCGAAAGACTCCATGGGATATTCATTATCATATATCCGTCGGAATCAAATTCTCCCTGTGATTCTTTTTTAGCACGCAGCGAAGCTGGTTTTTGATCTGCTGCTTCCTCCCCTTCATGGTTATGATCTCCACCTTCTTCTCCCTCCTTATTTGGGTCTGTCCCCGATTTTCCGGAAGAATCCTCATCTTTTCCCCCAAACAATTTCTTGAAAGTATCATTATTAAAAGTATATGCGAATGATGTTCCAGTGGACATCAGACGACCAATCCCCTTTCCGGCTTTCCAACGGGGGACATTAATCCTTCGACCGTAATCGTCGTAAGTATAAACATCAAATATTCCCTGCAGGTTAAGAGTGTATGACATAGGCAATTTCAGACGTAAACCAACACTCAAATCACTCCAGTTCATTGAATCGGCAAGGAAATTATAGCTGGTTGATAATCTCAAATTATCAATCAGACTGACTTTTTTTGTAGTATCCGGAGTAATATATTTTGCTTCCACATTATTGTCCAGACTAAAAGACAGAGCACCTGTTCTTCCGGAAGAAGGAGCTCCAAAAATACCATCCGCAAAAGGAGAGTACTTGATGATTGTGTCGGTATAATATGGCTGTCCCGGACTTCCATAGTGTATTTCCCTCTCCCTATAGAAACCATAACGAGGATCACTAAAATCCGGAGCACCACTGAAAGAGACACTTGGAGTCATCACGTGACGTATAAGTGTATTCTTAGCCCAATTTCCAAACAAGCCCCAAGGTTGGAAAAAGCCATATACCTTCGTATTCATGCTAATTCCCATATTGTAATCGTAAATACGATAGAATCCATAAGTCGTATCACTGGGGATCGTTCTATTTTTTATCGGATCGTAAGTCTGATCAATTGCTGTAGTGTACCAACGGCTACTGTAATTAAAATTTGGAGTAATATTGATATACCGGAAAAGATTAAATGAAGCGCTGACCGGAATCCGGTGCATCATTCCGTTTTTCCAATCCTTAATAAGACTCTTATCCATGAATTCGGATTCTTTCACATTATTAATACTATTCCTTAAATCTCCGGAATAACTCATTCTGATATTTTCATACCAACGTGGACTACCTACCATTTCTTTCCTCCTGAACGGATAAATATCGCTCATAGTGATAGTCATATTAGGCAAGGCTACGCTAATCGAAGAATCTCTCGACTGTTGGTTTACCGAAGCGCTGGCGCTAACACTCCATGGACTGTTTGGAAAACGGCGAGTATAAGTAACAGCTGAAGATTTGGTATTCTGGTATGCATCCTTGGTGTACATTGAGTTCATACTATTTTGATTGTACGAACTTGTGGTGAAATTCACAGATGCACTCAACGTACTGAACGGATTCATTTTAGGATCTTGAGTATGCCCCCATGCAAGCTTAAAATCCTTACTTGGTTTTTGACCGTTATCCAGTTTGGTTACCAAATAATTGGCATTAAGGCTTCCTGAGAACTTATATTTCTTCACATATCTTGATGCGACATCCACCCCCCAGGAACCTTTGGTAAATATTTCGCCGGTCAAAGCCATATCCATATATTCATTGAAAGCGAAATAATAACCACCATCCCTCAAACTGAATCCCCGAGACAATTCATCCCCGTATGTAGGCATGATAACTCCTGAAGAATAATTCCCTTTATACGGGAAAAATCCAAACGGAATCGCTATAGGCAACGGTACATCTTCGATGACCAGATAAGCCGGACCGGTCACAATATTCTTGCCTGGCTGTACTTTTGCTTTTGTCAGATTAAAATAAAAGTGCGGATGATCATGGTTATCGCATGTAGTATAACGACCATCGACCATATACAAATCGTCGTTATCCATTTTTTTCGTTCTGCCTGCAGTTACATAACCCTCATCCTGTTCTGTAATTACATCAACAATATAAGCTTTCTTCGTTTTAAAATTATACCACATTTTCTTCATCTCGAACTGATTTCCGGCATCTTTAAAAATGGGATATCCGAATTCTTCGCCGACCGAATCAAGCCCAAATGTGGAAAAAACCATATTTTTATCGGCATCCAGTTCAATATATTCACCTGTAAGTTCCATGTTTTTATAGGTAACTTTAGCATCACCATACAAACGTATCAGGTTAGTACTATCCCCCATAGTCATCACAATGGAATCCTTGGCATTGTATATTACCGGAGCATCGATCGCATTATTTTTTGTAGAATCGGCATGAATAGAATCTGTATGTAATGAATCTGTAGGAATTGAATCTGAGTTAATTGAATCTGCGTGCAGGTATTTAATCGGAAGCGAATCTTTAGGGAATGAATCCGAACGCATTATTTGAGGTATTCTCCCATCCTGGAACCGAGAGGGAGTAATCCTGTTCTGAGTATTCGCGACCTGAACCGCAAAAACACAGAGCATTATTACCACAAACAAAAACGATTTTCTATTATTTCGCATTCAGAAATTTCTATAACGAGTTACCCTAAAAACAATTGACACCATTCATTGAATTGGTTTACGGCAGAGTCTCCATACTTAGCCAAACCTTTACGAATTTTTTCCACCTTTTTTTCCTTTCCTATTCCGGTTTTAGAATAAAATTTATCTGCAAAACAAATCAATTGCTCCTCCATACTAATCGGAAGCATTTCTCTATGAGGTAAAGGTAAATTGTTCCGTATAATCTCTTCCTTACTCAAACCGGTTCCGGTATGCCTTTCACAAACCAAAGCATGCCTTGGAAATCCCTCTTTTTTTAAGAGGTCGCTGCCTAAAAATCCATGACAAATATACGGATGTTCTCCGAAACACAAAATATCCGGTGCATTTGTCATAAAAATTCCGATATCGTGAAGCATCGACGCTTCATATATAAAGGACTTATCCAAATTCATTTCCGGATGTATCTGTGCGATAGACAATGCCTTATCGGTCACTGAAAAACTATGAATTAGCAGTATATTATAAAGATCACTGCTTTCCGTATAATATTTTTTTATAATATCCGTCGGAATCATTTGTGAAATTTAGAAGCCACAAAGATAATAATAAAAACATCTATTCCTGAGAAACTGCGGGTAAACTAAAAAATTTCATGTACTTTTGTATTCAAATTTCTAATCTAAAAGTAACTCGAAGGGTGAAAAGCAAGTTAATTTTATTTTTTTTGGCTTTTCTGCCGGTTTTTTATGCCGCAGCCGGAAATAAAGAAAAACAATTTGTCGTTGTCATAGATCCCGGACATGGAGGACATGATCCCGGCGCGATGATTTCGTCTGTCAAGGAAAAAAACATAGTACTGGAAGTAGGTAAACTCCTCGGAGAACACATTTCAAGAAATCATCCGGAAGTAAAAGTAGCTTATACCAGAAAGACTGACAGATTTGTAGAATTGGATGATCGTGCCGCATTTGCCAGCAAATCCAAGGCCGACCTCTTCATTTCTATTCACGTCAATGCCACCAAAAGCAAAAGTCCTAACGGGGCGGAAACTTTTGTACTCGGTCTTGCCAGGACCAGTGAAAATATGGAAGTTGCAAAAGCTGAAAACTCAGTAATTCTACTTGAAGATAATTACGAAGAACGATATGAGGGATTCGATCCAAATTCATCCGAATCCTATATTATTTTCGAATACATTCAAAACACGTTTATGAAGCAAAGCACTAAGTTTGCATCTATGGTCCAGGAAGAGTTGGTCGGTACTGCAAAACGTGCAGACAGAGGTGTTCGTCAAGCGGGCTTTCTGGTACTGAGAAAAGCCAGCATGCCCAGTGTTTTGGTTGAGCTTGATTTTCTAACCAACCCCAATTCGGCTAATTATCT
>JAVBUX010000051.1:0-3520 GCA_031554915.1 Bacteroidales bacterium
CGCGTTTACACAAATGCATGAGATTGTGGACTTTGTCAAGGATGCGCTTTCGAGGAAACGACGCGTGATTATCGAGCATTTTGATTTGATTTATCCGCACTTGGGCATCAACGCCGAGATGATTGTCGGCATCGGCGAAGAAATTATTGTGACAAGGCCAAATATGTTTGGACCATTACCTCAGAGTATCTATGGAATCGTCAGCAAATCTCTGCGTTACAGGAAGATGTCTCATACAGTAGAGGATATAGCCATTATCATACTCATGGATGAATTTGGGATCAAAGATGATATGTTCTTTAGTGCTGATATGCGAAATGGATTTGTACTTAAATTTTTCAAAGAAGTCGATATTGATATTGATAAATTGTATCAAAGAGTACGGGAAACATTGGATAAAAACCTGACTATCAATTATTACGATGAAAATCATATTTTAATTGGAGATCGCATGGTTCCTTGTAAAGGTCCGCGGATACATATTCGGAATACTTCGGAAGTAAAAGAATTCAGTTTTGTCAAAAGAATGATAAAAGACTACAAGACAGACACTTATTGTCTCATTGGGAGTTTCACAAACGATCCGGATATCGATATCAGCAATTGGAATACCCTCCATTTCCTGAAAAGAAGAGATATATAAAAACCAAAAATATGCGAACTATACTATCAAAAAACATAACAGAACTTGTAGAAAATCTCTGTATTAAAGCAAATTGCGAATTATCAGACGATATTTACAATTTCTTTTGTTCGAGTTGCCAAAAAGAAAAGTCTCCTCTTGGTAGGAAAATTATCTCAACCTTGATCGAAAATGCAGACATAGCCCGCCAGGGAAATGATCCGATTTGCCAGGATACAGGTATGACGGTTATCTTCGTAACCATGGGTCAGGATATTCATATTGAAGGGGAATTTATCGAGAAAGCTATCAATGAAGGCGTTAGAAGAGGATATGAAAAAGGCTATCTACGTAAGTCTGTTGTGCGCGATCCTCTTGATCGGGTAAATACGAAAGACAATACTCCGGCAATTATTCACTATGAAATGGTTCCGGGAGATCAGTTCTATATCACAGTTGCACCCAAAGGCTTTGGTAGTGAGAATATGAGTCAATTACGTATGCTTAAACCTAGTCAGGGACTCCAAGGTGTTAAAGATTTTGTCATTCAGACAGTATCGGAAGCCGGAGCGAATCCATGCCCTCCCATTATTGTCGGCGTAGGAATCGGAGGAACAATGGAAAAGAGCGCCTTGTTGAGCAAAAAAGCATTGTTACGACCAGTTGACCGAAAAAATGAAAACCCTCAATTAGCGGCACTGGAAACTGAACTTTTGGATGCAATTAATGCTTTAGGTATTGGTCCTGCCGGATTTGGAGGAACGACAACTGCCATGAGCGTCAATATTCTCACTTATGCAACACATATAGCCGGACTTCCTGTTTCTGTAAATATAGGTTGCCATGTAACCCGCCATGCTGACGGAGAATTATAAATATCTGATTAGGTATTATGGAAAAAAGAATTGAAATAACAACTCCATTTACGGATGAAATAATAAAAAACCTGAAAGCAGGCGATATGGTTTACTTATCCGGAATTATTTATACCGCCAGAGATGCCGCACATAAAAAGATGTGTGAGTTACTGGAACAAGGCCAAAATATGCCATTCGACTTCACAGGGGCCGCTATATACTATGCAGGACCGTGTCCTGCAAAACCCGGCAAACCCATTGGCTCTGTCGGACCTACTACTAGCGGACGTATGGATCTTTATGCTCCAACTTTGATGAAAGAAGGACTTAAAGTAATGATCGGCAAAGGATTACGCAACAAAGATGTAGTTAATGCAATTGTCCGTCATTCAGGTATTTATTTTGCAGCTATTGGAGGTGCAGCAGCCCTAATGGGACAAAGTGTGGAAAGTGCGGAAGTTATTGCTTTTGACGAATTAGGCACCGAAGCTGTACGGAAATTGCATGTAAAAAAACTTCCTGTAATTGTTGCAATCGATTGTGAAGGAATGAATCTCTATGAAGAAGGTCGAAAAGAATTTGCGGCTGAAAGTTAATCCTCCGTTGAGGAAGGTAATTGTTTCTTAGCTTTAACGCCTAATTCCCGCAGTTTTTCGGCTTGTCCAATGAGGTTACCTCTACCCTCTTTCAATTGGCTAAAAGCCTCATTATAACTTTTTTGAGCCCGTTCAAGGTTTGTTCCGACAGTGCTCAGATTTTCAACAAACCTCACAAATTTATCATATAATGCAGCCCCTCGCTCTGCTATCTGCTGGGCATTTTGCGTCTGATACTCCCGTTTCCATAAATCGACAATCAGCTTAAGAGATGCGATTAGATTCGTAGGACTTATTAATAAAATTCGTTTATTGTAAGCATAATGCCATAATTCCGGATCAAATTGTATGGCAAGTATATAGGCAGGTTCATTCGGGATAAACATCATCACAAAATCCAGGCTTGGAGCAAAATCCTGGTAATTCTTTCGGCTTAATTCATCAATGTGACGTCGAATCGACCGTAAATGCTCTGCCAACGCGGTTTTCTGTTCATCGACATTATCAGTAGATGAATAACGGGTATATGCTGTAAGCGAAACCTTTGAGTCGATAATGACCTTACGATTATCTGGATAGTTAACAATCACATCAGGTTGCATCCGGTTTCCTTCCTCATTCTTGAGATAGTTGCCGTCTTCATCTTTCAGGTATTCCTGAATGAAATATTCACGATCCTTGACAAGACCGGATCTTTCTAAAATATTTTCAAGGATCATCTGTCCCCAGTCTCCCTGAGTCTTTGAATTACCTTTCAGGGCGTTTGTGAGGTTATTGGCTTCTTCACTGATTTTTTGATTGAGTTGTACCAGTTTTTCAACCTCTTTTCCCAGCGAGAAGCGTTCCTTAGCCTCTGTATTGTAAACTTCGTCAACTTTCTTCTTGAATCCTTCTATGTTATCGCCTAAGGGCTTGAGGATTACATCTAAATTTTCCTTATTGATCTGAGTGAATTTTTGAGACTTTTCTTCCAGAATTTTAGAGGCCATATTTTCAAATTCCAGATTAAGTTGTTTCCGGATATTTTCGACTTCGGATTTTTGATTTTCCAGGCGTTCGTTTAAGAAAACGTTATTTGCAGATAGTTCGGCATATTTTTTATTTAATTCATTGAAAGATTCGAGTTGTTGCTTCAGTTCTGTTTTTAACTGAGATAATTCTGTCTGTAGAGAATTATTCTTTTGTATTTCAACATTTAATGAAATATTTGCCTGATTTAATTTATTGTTTTGCTCATCATAGATGGATTTTGATACCATTTTGGATTTTATGACAGACGATGCAAGGAACCAGGCGATACCGGCACCAATTAATAAACCAATAAATAAGAACAATATATCCATAAATAACAACAAATTATAAATCAACAACATAGTTTCACCGCATTCATTCGTGCGTCAGCCCATCAACGCGTCGCGCTGAGGGGCGGTCGCACGCAATCACCC
>JAVBUX010000328.1:0-5608 GCA_031554915.1 Bacteroidales bacterium
ATGTTCTTTATTGCCTTCATTAATAGGCTACAAAAGTAATGAAAAATTATACAAATTTTCTACTTTTATCTTTTTTTACAAATTCTATGCCTATTTTCATATAAAATAAGGTAATTTTGTAAAATTAACTAACACTATTATAATCATGCGATTTACAGTCAAATACAAAATTTTGTGGATTCTATTATTTTCAACTTTTTCCATTCACGCCCAAATCGACTTCAATCAATATTTTGAATCAAAAACATTACGTTTTGATTTTATTCTGACCGGAAATAAAGTAACTCAACAGGCCAGTTTGCTGAAACTTCACCAGGAACCAGTCTGGGGTGGACCAGTTAATATATTGATCGATCCTTTTAATTATGGAGAATATACAGTCAGATTGTATGACAAAAAAGAGAATAATCTAATATATTCCAAAGGCCTCAGTACTTTATTTCAGGAATGGAGAACCACAGAAGAATCTACTAAAATTAGAAAATCTTATACCAATAGTGTCAGCACTCCTTTCCCAAAAAGTAATGCAATCCTAGTTCTGGAGCACCGGAACAAAGATAATATACAGTTCGAACCTATTTTCAAAATGGAAATTGATCCAAAGAGCGTATTCATAGATCACAGCCCCAAACAAGACAATATCATAACCAAACTTCAATACAAAGGAGAATCGGCTCAAAAAGTAGATTTGGTAGTGATAGCAGAAGGATATACCGCTACCGAACAGGATAAATTTCTTAAAGATGCCCGAAGATTATGCGACTCATTGTTTTCTTATAGTCCCTACAATAATCATAAAAATGACTTCAACATTTGGGCTGTACATTTGAATTCAAAAGATTCCGAGACAGATTATCCTGGCATTGACAAATGGAACAACACGTCTCTAAATTCCGGATTTTGGACTTTTGATAGTGATCGTTACCTAACAATTGCCGATTATTTGCCTATTCGCGATGCTGTGTGGAACACTCCATGTGATGCTATCATGATTCTAGTCAATTCCGAAAGATATGGAGGTGGTGGCATTTACAACTTTTATGCCATCGGTACTGTCGATCATAAGTTATCAGCCCGGGTGATGGCACACGAATTTGGACATAGCTTTGCAGGATTGGGAGATGAATATTTCAATTCTTCCACGGCCTACGATGAATTTTATTCTCTGAAAACAGAACCCTGGGAACCCAACATCACTACCCTAGTCAATTTTGATTCCAAATGGAAAGATATGGTCTCTGCAGGAACTCCAATTCCTACACCTGTCGATCCTGCCAACCCAGGTAAAATCGGAGTATTTGAAGGCGGCGGATATGTTGCCAAAGGTATTTACAGGCCACAAGATCGTTGTTTGATGCGGGACAATTCTCTGATTTGCCCGGTTTGTCAACGTGCAATTGTAAGAATGATAGACTTTTATTGCGGAAGGAAACAGAAATAACTATAACAAATCCGGACGTAGTCGTTTTGTCCTTTCCATCGATTGTTGCAACTCCCATTCTCTGATTTTCGCTTCGTGTCCCGACAATAATATTTCAGGCACCTCCCAACCTTTGTAATTGGCGGGACGAGTATAGACCGGTGGTGCCAACAAATTATCCTGAAAAGAATCGGATAAAGCCGATTGTTCATCGCCAATGGCTCCTGGAATAAGTCTTACAATTGCATCTGCCATCACGGCAGCAGCCAGTTCGCCTCCTGTCAAAACATAATCTCCGATAGAAATTTCACGGGTAATAAGATGTTCCCGGATACGGTAATCAATTCCTTTATAATGACCACATAAAATAATCAGGTTTTCCGACATAGACAATTGATTGGCAATTGGCTGATTAAATGTTTCTCCATCCGGAGAAGTATAAATTACTTCATCATACTGCCGCCGTTCCTTCAACGATGCAATTGCACGATCGATAGGTTCACACTGCATTACCATTCCGGCAGTGCCCCCAAAAGGATAATCGTCCACTCTCCGATGTCTTTCATCTAGGGAATAGTCACGGAGATTATGAATATATATTTCGACTAAACCCTTATCCTGAGCTCTTTTCAGGATAGAGCAATTTAAAGGGCTTTCCAATATTTCCGGAAGTACTGTTATTATGTCTATTCTCATGTTTGGGCTATCAATCTTTGTTATCCTGAATCAATAAATTCACTTGCTCAACAGTTAAATCTCTATAATCTTTTAGATCTTCTTCGTATTTATCCATTTCTTTTGTAGTTAACTGAGCAACTTCAGCTGCCTAAAAAATCCTCAAATATTTTCTCACATAATTCTTTCGGCCTATTATTCAAAACCAAAAGATTTTTCAAAACATAGAGCCATATATCATACATAGGATGAAAATCAGTCTCTTCTTTCCTGAACTTGGGCATTTCCAGATAAATAAACGTCAATTTGTCGTAAAAAACAATTTTTCTTTCAACATCCATTAGCTTGACTTTGGAATAAAATCCACAAAAGAGCTCAGATATCTTCCTGAACGTAATAAATTTCTCATTGTTATACAGTTCTAGTTATGATTTAATCTGTTAAGCTTAGCTCAACAAAACAAAGTTACATCATTTTTCTGAAATAAGAAAAATTCGATTATCTATATTTCAAAATCTGCCAAATAGTCACATAAACCTGTCAAAAATCCTTTGGCATAAGGTTTGTGTAAAGCTAAGGTGTTTACGGCAAATAAGGCATAACATAAAGATTGAATATTAATAAATAAAACAAATATATTATGGGAAAAATAATTGGAATTGACTTAGGAACAACCAACTCCTGCGTTTCAGTAATGGAGGGGAACGAACCGGTTGTAATTACAAACAGTGAAGGAAAAAGAACAACTCCTTCAGTAGTAGCTTTTGTTGACGGAGGGGAACGTAAAGTCGGAGACCCTGCAAAGCGTCAGGCAATTACAAATCCGCAAAAAACGATTTTTTCGATCAAACGATTTATGGGAGAAACCTATAATCAGGTTGAAAGAGAAATCAGCCGAGTGCCATACAAAGTAGCTAAAGGCGATAACAACACTCCTCGCGTAGATATTGATGGTCGTTTATATACTCCGCAAGAGATTTCGGCAATGATTCTTCAAAAAATGAAGAAAACAGCAGAAGACTACTTAGGACAAGAAGTTACAGATGCAGTGATCACTGTCCCTGCTTATTTCAACGACTCTCAACGTCAAGCTACTAAAGAAGCCGGAGAAATTGCTGGGTTGAATGTTCGCCGTATCATCAACGAACCAACAGCTGCATCTTTGGCTTATGGTTTGGACAAGGCTCACAAAGACATGAAAATCGCTGTATTCGACCTTGGAGGAGGTACTTTCGATATTTCTATTCTTGAACTAGGAGAC
This sequence comes from Bacteroidales bacterium, assembly GCA_031554915.1. Lineage (GTDB taxonomy): Bacteria > Bacteroidota > Bacteroidia > Bacteroidales > Azobacteroidaceae > BNXB01. The sequence continues at coordinate 3,357 of JAVBUX010000328.1, forward strand.
GGAGTATTTGAAGTGAAATCAACAAACGGAGATACTCACTTAGGTGGTGACGATTTTGACCATGTAATCATTGACTGGTTGGCCGAAGAGTTTTTGAAAGAAGAAGGTTTGGACTTACGTAAAGATCCTATGGCTTTGCAACGTCTGAAAGAAGCTGCTGAAAAAGCTAAAATCGAACTTTCAAGTTCTACTTCAACGGAGATCAACCTTCCATATATCATGCCGGTAAACGGTATGCCGAAGCATTTGGTAAAAACGTTAACCCGCGCTAAGTTTGAACAATTGGCTGATAAATTAATCCAAGCTTGTGTTGAGCCTTGCAAGAAAGCCCTTTCTGACGCTGGAATGAGTGCCAGTGATATTGATGAAGTCATCCTGGTTGGTGGATCAACTCGTATTCCTGCCATTCAGGATCTTGTTCAGAAAGTTTTCGGGAAAACGCCATCCAAAGGAGTAAATCCTGATGAAGTAGTTGCTGTTGGTGCTGCAATTCAGGGAGCTGTTCTTTCCGGGGATGTGACTGATGTGTTGTTACTTGATGTAACTCCGCTTTCTTTAGGTATTGAAACTATGGGTAGCGTGATGACTAAATTAATTGAATCCAACACTACAATTCCGACAAAGAAATCGGAAACTTTCACCACTGCTGCCGACAATCAGCCTTCTGTTGAAATTCACGTCCTACAGGGAGAACGCCCAATGGCACGTGACAACAAGACAATCGGCCGTTTCCATTTGGATGGTATTATGCCTGCCCGTCGTGGAGAACCACAGATCGAAGTAACATTCGATATCGATGCTAACGGTATCCTGAATGTGTCGGCAAAAGATAAAGCTACAGGAAAGGAACAAAGTATTCGTATCGAAGCTTCCAGCGGTTTGAGCGACGCTGAAATTAAAAAAATGAAAGATGAAGCAGCTGCTAACGCTGAAAATGACAAGAAAGAAAAAGAAAAAATTGATAAACTAAATCAGGCAGACAGCGTAATTTTCCAAACGGAAAAACAATTAAATGAGCTGGGAGATAAGCTACCTGCAGATAAAAAAGCAACAATTGAAGCTGCTTTGGGTAAATTGAAAGATGCTCACAAAGCTCAGGATTTAGCTGGTATCGATGCCGCCACAACAGAAATCAATAATGCATTTCAAGCTGCAAGCCAGGATTTATATAATGCACAACAACAAGCCGGAGGCACTCAAGCTGGACCACAAAATCCGAATGCCGGACAACAAGGAAATAATGATGGCGGAGTGACGGATGTTGATTTTGAGGAAGTGAAGTAAAGTCGATAAAAATCGACAACTAATAATAACGAAACCGCAGTAAACGATTGATTTACTGCGGATTTTCTTTTTAAAGAATTATTGAAGATGATATTTTTTAATCGATTTTTATCGTATATTTGTACCATAATTGTGCCGGAACTTATTTCACGATGAAGTGGAACTTATGAGCACTTATAACTACATATAGATACTTAAATAGCGATAAAGATGTCGATAAATCAGATTCAAAAGGAATGTGCTATCTGCGGAAAACCGTTTGTTCCGAAGACAGTAAATTCTATGTATTGTTCTAAAAACTGTGGCGAGGCAGCATATAGAAGAAGAAAAGCCTTGGAGAAAAAAGAAGCAGAACAGAAAGCTGTTGTGGAGAAAATTTCTGCTGACCGCTTATACATTTCCGTTCCGGAAGTAATCGCTTTATTTGGCGTTGCCAAAAGCACACTCTATCGACTTATTCGCCAAAGACAAATCCCTGCCATCAATTTAGGAACCCGCCTTGTACGAATTGACCGTGCAGCAATAGAGCAAATGTTTCCTATCCGGCAAACACCTATCATGAAAGAGAAGCCAAAAGCAAAGTTATACAGCCTTGAACCCGAAGATTGCTATACAATCGGAGAAATATCCCAGAAATTTGGGATATCCGATAGTTCGGTCTATAAGCATATTCGTAAGTTTTCAATTCCTACACGTCAAATCGGAAACTATGTCTATGCACCGAAAGCAGAAATCGACAGTTTATATAATGGGAAATAATATTATAGCGTATGAAGCAATTATCTAACACCAAAGTAACCGTCAGGCTTCGCAAGGTTGAAGACCGCAAGGAATGGTATGTTTATATCGAAAGTTACCCTGTGTTTGTTCCCGGAAAGAAATCTCCGCAACGTGTTCGCGAATACTTGAACCGCAGTGTTACAACCGTGGAATGGGACAAGAAAAGAACCGCCCGCACCGATGCAGAC
>JAVBUX010000061.1:0-17650 GCA_031554915.1 Bacteroidales bacterium
TAACAAAGAGCGTACGAATGATACGAACAAATTGAATTATGTTTTGCTGGGAGACCCTGCATTGACGTTGAATTACCCGGAGTACGACCTACAGGTAGGCGCAATCAACGGAAATCCGGTTGAAGAAGGAATGGTTGGGGAATTGGTTATTACAACTTTAGGAATGGAAGGAATGCCTTTGCTACGCTTCAAAACAGGAGACCTGGTAAAATTCGACACAGCTCCCTGTAAATGTGGAAGAAATTCGATGCGTATCAGTCCGGTAATAGGACGCACCAACCACATGATCAAATTAAAAGGCACAACTCTTTATCCTCCAATCATCTTTGATATTTTAGACAATACTGCATACATTGAAAATTATGTCGTTATAGCAACTCTTAATGAAACAGGGAATGATGATATTACTGTCAAAGTCGGATTACTACAACAAGTTGATGATGTCATAAAAGATTTGAAAGACCGATTTCGGGCAAAAATACGAGTTGCACCCAACATTGAAATTTGTCCGGTAGAAGAAATTCAAAAGATCAATTTCTCAGAAATAAGTAGAAAGTCTATAAAGTTTATTGATAATCGAAAAAGATAAACCCATGAAAAACAAATATTTTGATGATTTACGCCCCTATTACGACGAGGAAATTCCGGAGGCTATGAATCGAATCGCAGATTATGAGTCTTTTTCGACCTTATCTTCGTATATCTACCCGGACAAAAGTGAATACGAGATAAAATCAATGTTGAAAGGTTTTACGACAATTGATGATTTTCAATCAGGCATCATGACAAAGTTCGTTGCTCAAGTAATAAAGCGCACTATTACTCAACTAACATACGAAGGATTGAGTAATCTGGACAACAACAATCAATACCTTTTTGTTTCAAATCATCGGGACATTGTACTGGACTCTTCTCTATTTCAATATATTCTCTACACTTCCGGTTTTCGGACTACAGAAATAACATTTGGAAGTAACCTGATGAATCCTCAATTAGTTGTCGATATTGGTCGATCAAACAAAATGTTCAAAGTAATTCGAGAGGGAAAAGCAAAAGATTTTTATTATAATTCTCTACACCTTTCGGACTATATATATTATACTTTACAGCAAAAGAAAGAGTCTGTTTGGATTGCCCAACGCAATGGAAGAACTAAAGATGGCAAAGATTTCACAGATCAGGGTATTATAAAAATGTTTTACATGAGTTCCTCTGATACTCCTGTAAAGGCTATCGCGGCATTGAATATTGTCCCAGTTTCAATATCCTACGAATGGGAACCCTGTGATTTTCTGAAAACCCTGGAACTCTATCAATCCCGATTTGCAAAATATATCAAAAAACCAGGAGAGGATTTAAGTAGTATCCTTACTGGTATTACTCAATTCAAGGGCGCTGTACATATCAACATTGGATCTCCGATATCTGAAATGGATTTAGCTTCACTTGCCGGGTTACCTAATAATAAATTTAATATGCAGGTAGCTTCTTTAATTGATAAACAAGTACATGAAAACTATAAACTAACCTGTTACAACTATATTGCACATGACCTGCGTTCTCAAAAAGAACAGTATAAACTCCACTACACTGAAGAAGAAAAAGAACAATTCATTCATCGCCACAACGAACTTCTCTCTCTCGATGTAGAAGACAAAAAAATATTAGGAGACATTTTTTTAGGAATATATGCTAATCCTGTAGATATTGTTTTAAACTCACATATCAAAAGAGAAAAAAATAGTACTTTTACTCCAAATAAATCATTTAAAACTACTCATACATGAAAGAAATAATTCGTATATTTATCTGCCTGTCAGTAATTTATATCACAGGAAGTATGAACGCATTTTCTCAGGTTGATCAAAAATATCTTGCCGGAGCGGTACCTGAAGTCAATGGCAAAGTTGTTTTTTCCGACACATTAGAATTACAGGGAATGAGTGCGTCTCAAATATACGAGGTGGCTTTGATGTGGGCGGAAGCTAATTATAATACGAAAGAAAGCCGGGTTGCTTATGTCAGCAAGGAACAAACCACCATATCCTGTCGTGGAAAATCAGAGTTGGTGTTCTCATCCTCTGCATTGTCGCTCGATCGTTCATTCATGAACTACCAACTAAATCTTTTCTGTATCAACAATGCCTGTCGGATCGAAATGAAAAGCATCAACTACGAGTACAATGTTGCCAATAAACGGGAACCGGAAAAATACCTTGCGGAAAAATGGATCACAGACAAAGAAGCTCTTAACGGCAAGGATAAATTATACCGCAACAACGGTAAATTCAGAATGAAAACGATCGATTTGTTTGATGATATCTGTAACAGTATAAATATCAATGCATTAACAGGAGAAATTGATTTATATACAGATAAAGATAAATCAAGATTATATAACCGAAAAAACACGAAAGAGGTAGTTACAGCTGTACCTACACAAGCTAAAGAAGAACCTACGGTAATAAGACAACGCCCTCCTCAAAATATAGTAGAAGCTCAGCCTGTTCAACAAGCAACTGAGGTTGCTGTTACGGCCTCAAAAACAACATCAACAGCCAAAGAATCCGGACTTCTAGGATTTAAACAATTAAATCCCAAACAAATACCCGGTAATATCATCAAAATGCTAGCCGACGACTGGATGTTGATAACGGCCGGAAATGAAGCTAAATTCAACATGATGACCGCCAGTTGGGGCGGATTAGGTAATCTCTACGACAAACCGGTAGCTTTTTGTTTTATCAATCCTTCACGCTACACCTATCAGTTGATGGAGACGGGAGATACTTATACTTTATCGTTTTATACAGAAGCTTATCGCGATGCTTTGAAATATAGCGGTTCAACTTCGGGCAAAAATTCAGATAAAGTTAAAGGATCCGGCCTCACTCCTATCACGACACCTTCAGGAGCAAAATCATTTTCTGAGGCATGGCTGATTATCGAATGTAAAAAACTTGTGTCCCAACAACTTACCTGGGAAAGTGTTAAAGATGAGAAAATCAGAGACCAATGGAGCAAAACCCAATTTCACAAAATGTATATCGGTGAAATATTAAATGTTTGGGTGAAATAAAAAATATCTGAATACAATAAAAACTCCCGTTCTCATTTCTTGAAGAACGGGAGTTTTTATTATTTACTTCTTTCAAAAATTTTATCCGAAAAGATATATTCTGTTTATTCCCACGCCAAAGCGCTGGCCCCCAAAATAGCAGCTTCAGCACCTTTCAATTCGGAAAGAAGTATTTTTGTCTTACCTTTATATACATTAAGTACATTATCATCCAACGATTTCTGAATTGGCTCTTTCAAATATTTCCATGAACCAGTCAACCCACCGAACAAAATAATCGCTTCCGGACTCGAAAAGGTGATAAAATCAGCAAAGGCTTCACCCAACAAGTGGCCGGTATAATCGAATATCTCTTTCGCCAATTCATCACCTTCTTCAGCTGCGTTATAAACATCTTCTGAGGTAATCGGACGATCATTTATTTTCCGCAATGCACTTGGGGTATCTTTTATAGACATAAATTCATGTGCCGAGCGGGCCACTCCACTTGCAGAAGTGTAAGTCTCCAAACAACCGTAACGACCACAACCACAAAGGCGACCATTATTTCTCACAGATATAATATGACCCAATTCACCCGCCAAACCATCATGCCCAACAATCAATTGTCCTCCGGCAACAATTCCACTGCCCACTCCTGTACCCAGAGTAATCACAATGAAATCTTTCATCCCTTTAGCTGCTCCATAAGCCATTTCTCCAATAGCAGCAGCATTGGCATCATTAGTCAGCTTGCAAGGAAATCCGGTTTGATCGGCAACCATCTGAGCCAAAGGCACTATAGTACCCTTTGCCCATTCAATATTCGCAGCCTTTTCTATTGTTCCGGTCAGATAATTACCATTGGGAGCCCCAATACCAATACCCTTGATCTGATCTCTCAATCCCGACATTTCGGCTAACTTATTGATAGCATCAGAAAGAGCTTCGGCATAAGCTTCTCCGGTTTTATATTCTGCTGTTTTTATCTTACTTTCATGTAAAATTTCTCCCCTGGCGTTCACAACTCCAATTACTGTGTTTGTTCCTCCCATGTCAACACCAACAACATATTGTTTACTCATGTCAATTAAATTATTAGGTTATTAATGAATTACTGCAAAAGTAAGAAGTCTTATCCATTATTCAAATATTTTCTATAGATTTGTATTCCAAATCAAATTTTAATTTATCTAACTATGCGATTAATTATTCAACCGGACTACGGAATGTTGTCTCAATGGGCAGCTAATTATGTTGCGTCTAAAATAAATGAAGCAAAGCCCAATACTTTCAAACCATTTGTATTAGGATTACCGACAGGCTCTTCTCCTCTGGGAATGTATAAACATCTGATTGAACTCAACAAACAGAAAAAGGTGTCATTTGAACATGTTATCACTTTCAATATGGATGAATATGTTGGTCTGCCAAAAGATCATCCTGAAAGTTACCATAGTTTTATGTGGAATAACTTTTTCAGTCATGTGGACATCAAACCTGAGCACGTAAATATCCTGAATGGAAATGCTGCGGATCTGAAAGAAGAGTGTGAAAAATATGAGGCTAAAATGAAACTTCTCGGAGGTGTTGACCTATTTCTTGGGGGTATTGGCCCTGATGGCCATATCGCATTCAATGAACCGGGTTCTTCACTATCTTCCCGCACACGTGTCAAAACATTGACTACTGATACGATCATTGCAAACTCCAGATTCTTCGACAACGACATTAATAAAGTCCCTAAAACAGCAGTAACTGTTGGAGTTGGAACCATCCTGGATGCCAAGGAAGTGCTGATCATGGTCAACGGACACAACAAAGCCCGTGCTTTAGCTCAAGCTGTTGAAGGTTCTATAAATCAAATGTGGACTATCACGGCATTGCAGTTACATGAAAAAGGAATTATTGTATGCGATGAAATGGCTACTGAAGAATTAAAGGTAGGAACGTATAAATATTTCAAAGACATAGAAAAGGACAATCTGGATCCGAAAACTCTGCTCTAAAATATTTATGCAGATAAAAAAAAACACACGTCATTTCGACTGTAAGGAGAAATCTTATAAGATCTCTCACGATGTTCGAGATGACGTGTGCTTTTTTTATCTGCTTGAAAATTAATTCAAGACATAACCCGACAGACTTGCGGGCAATTGTTTTTCTACATGGTAAGACCTTGCGAACTGCATCACCATAGCTATGGTTTGCTTACGAGGTTCCTTACAAATATATACTTTCTCTCTCTTCATTGCATCACAATAATCTTTCCATTCTTCCGGGGTAGAGATTCGACTCATAGGCGTTTGTTTTTAGTTCTAAATTAAAAACGCCAAACAGAACAATATATTGTGTATTTGCAAAAATTAATCGTGAGTCAGAATCATATTTTTTTCGTCAGCCATCCTGCGCATATTCAAAATAGCATAGCGCATACGGCCCAAAGCCGTATTGATGCTTACTCCTGTAATATCTGCAATTTCTTTGAAACTCAAATCCTGGTAATAACGAAGTATCAATACTTCTTTCTGATTATCCGGAAGATATTCGACCAATCGCTTCACATCTGAAAGAATTTGTTCTTTTACCATCATATCTTCGACAGTACCATCCGATAATTTAGAGTTATTGAACAAATCAACTTCACAATCATCATTAGAGATTGTTTGTTCATTTTTTTCCTGACGGAAATTATCTATAATCAAATTATGAGCTATACGGCTGATCCAGGCACGAAATTTACCATTTTCGGTATATCGCCCTTGCTTGATGGTAATAATCGCCTTTACAAAAGTTTCCTGGAAGATATCCTCTGCCAGTTCGCGATTACGAACTATAAAATAAATGTAGGAATAAACATTAGTTCTGTGACGGTTCAACAGAATGTCAAAAGCGGAATTATTGCCTTCAGCATAAGCAACGACCAACTGCTCGTCAGTCATCTTTCTTAAATTTGTCATTACTTTTTATTTTACGATTATTGTGTAATGATATGCTATAGGCAATTTTGCTTTTAAAAGGTAAATACTAATCAATACTAATAGTGCAAAGATAGCGAAGAAATATGAATCAATCCAAACAAATTACAGTTTATTTCTATTTTTCGGGCGTTTATTAAACAAAACCGGTGATTTTGAGGACAAAACCCTTTTTAATTAAAATTTGAGAATGGAAGATTAGCCTGGGCCGATCTTCCATTCTCAAATTTTAATTTTTTAATTCTCAAAACTTATAACCCAAGGTCACAAGTCCTTTATACGTTTTATTTTCAAACTTAGCAGGAGTCGAATTCACCAACAATTGACCATCGCTAAAGTATTTTGGGAAATAATATAAATCATCGGTTTGTGAACGGTAAACAAAAGCAGCATCAATATAGAAACTCTTTGTAAACTTATAACCTAAACCACATGTAATATAACTGGCATCGCCATCTATTGTATAATGAGGAATCGTACTATTAAAGGCCATCATAACACCTTGATTTCCCTCTCTCATTTCGGTGGTATATGGATTTTGAACCCATGCGTATCCAGCACGAATAGAAAATTGTGGAGTTACTCTATATTCCCCTCCGACTTTTACTGTGGAAGCTTTTCTAAAATCCTGATCAATATAATAATTATCATATTTATCAAAATCCAGACTGGATCCGTCAGCTTCAGCCATATCCATCGCTGTATAATCGGTCAGTTCATAATCCAAACTAATAATTGCTTTTGTTCCGATAATACCTGCAATACTGGCAGTCCAACGTTGAGGACTTTGTAATCTATAATCGTAAACCGCATAAGGACCTTCCGAAGGAGCATTAGCATCCACGTCAATTTTATCTGCCTCATAATATGTTTCGGTTCCTGCATAAAAGCTACGACTCATATCATACCAAGTTGGTGAATGATATGCCAAACCGATTCTTAATGCATCAATTGGCTTGAATATTGCACCCACAGACACCTGATAACCAGCACCATCCTCTGTAAGATTATTTCTCAAATCAAATCCGTCATTTCCTACCGTTCCATAAAATTCTCGATAAAGAGATGATAAAGAATAATGCATATCGGTCAACGAAAAAGTAACTCCTAAATACAACTTATCTGAGAAATTAGTTCCTGCGGTAAAATCGTATGTCTCAATAGAACCTCTTTCACTGACTTGCAATTCCGGATCAATAGTCTCACCCGGGAATAAATACGAATCAAAACCTCCTGTAACAGGCTGTATCAAATATCCCTGATACCCCAACACGTCCATCCAGGGAGCCTCTCCACGATATGGGTCATAACCAGGTCTCACTTCCAAATCACTTTCAGAATATAGACTGGCATCCCTCGCTATAAATTGAGATAATGAAGTCTTCATACCCTTTCCATAAGAATTGTAGTCCCGGTCAAAATTTTTAAGCCTGTTATATGCAAACCCAAAATTAATACTGGAAACAGTCTCACTACCTAATGGGAAATAACCCATATAAGCTATATTATCAAAATTGAATTTGAATTTACTATCGGATAGTATTGAACCTTTCCAATCTGTTTTCACATTATTTGATGAAAAATTCATCGTAGTCATAACTTCAGACGAACGATATACGCCAATTCCTGCCGGGTTAGCAGCCACACCGGTAATATCACCTCCAAGAGCTCCAAAAGCTCCCGCCATACCCATTCCCCGGGCTGAACCGGATAACTCAGTTTTAGAATTTCTAAACGCATCTATTTCACCTTGACCATACGATAAAACAGACATAGAAAGGGCGGTTACGAATATTAATAATTTTCGTTTCATATCATTTATATAGTTATATTATTTATTACTAGGAATCAATTCTTACCTGCGACCTCCGGCTGAACGGCCTCCACCTCCACCGCCGCCTCCGCTGCTACTACTTCCGCCTCCGCTGCTTCCACTGCTGTAACTGCTTCCACTGGAGGAAGAAGAACGTGAAGAAGAACCGCTATCATAACTTCTGGAACTGGAAGAAGATGATGAAGATCTTGAGTAATCACCTCCGGAATAGCTGGATGAGCTACGGCCAGTATTGTAATTACCTCCACTGTTAGATGGTTGTTCCGAACTTACCCTTGTCCTTGATCTGGTAGGCGCAGTTGCTGATGAAGAAGAGGTTCCTTGTGTTGCATTTTCAGGACTTCTTCGAACTGTACGAACTCTTGAGCTCGATGATTCGTTGGAAGAAGAACGATAAGTTTCATCTGAACTAACACGGCTCCGTGTACGAGATGTTGTTCCATAAGTATTATCATCAATGGAACGACCTGATGCAGTTGTTCCTCTCACTCTGGATGATCTGCCAGAATATCCGTCAGTATCCTTCAATCTGGAATCGCTTCTTCCTGAAGCATAAGTTCCATGAGAGTCATATCTACCACCGGCACCACGTCCTCCTCTGGCATAGTAGTTACCCGGACGACCGCCATAGTAGCCTCCGCCACCATAATAACCACCACCATAGTAGCCTCCGCCACCATAATAATAACAGCCTCCCCAGCCCCAACTTGGACCGTACCAGCTGTAATACCATGGGCTATACCAGCCTCCCCAGCCCCAACTCGGACCGTACCAGCTATAATACCATGGATTATACCAACCATAAGAACGAGGGCCATACCAACCGGCATAATAGCCAAATCCTCCATACCAATAAGGATCCCAGCCTGAGCCGTAGTAATTTACATTATTATAATTGGAATCGTCAGAAAAGTCTAAGACATAATTTCCGTTTTCATCATAACGGATATTTACGTTTTCAGATCCGACAATAGTGATTTTTGACGGGTCATGAAATTTAACGATACGTTCTGTATATTGACCATCAACGTATGGTACACTATCCTCAACAATAATCTGTTCTTCATAAACAAGAGTATCATTGACGAATCTGCGGTTGTACTCATCCACATTACGTGAATTAGCAACCGTACCACTCACAGTAACAACATTAGGCGCTTTTTCCGTCGCCTTTACTTCTTTCTTCGTTTCCTTCTTTTTGTTTTTGGATGAAGAATAGATATCATCATCGAAATCATTCGATTGGGCAGCTACAGTGAAAGCACATAAAATCATCACAAACAAAGTAAAATAACATTTGATTGTTTTCATAGCATTAATCCTTTCCATTAATTAATTTGTATATATTTGACTCGAAAAACGTTCACAAGTTTAAATTTGCGTTACCTTATCACATACAAAAATACAAAAAAAAACAAACGTTGCAAGTTGAGCATGTTTTTTTAACTTATTTTCGTATTTTTGCCGCCTAATTTGGATTAAATAACAAGAAATATGCGTAAGTTTTTTTTATCTATTTTGATCTTTTTCTGCTTTCAGGCATCATTTGGGCAATCATCTGAGAACATTCTGAAAATGTTGGTTGAAAAAGAAATGATTTCTCAGGAGGATGCCGATGCTTTGATAGAAAAAAGCAAAAAAGAACAAAACAAAAATGTTCTTGCCAAAATAAAAACAGCATTCAACAATAGCGAGATTTTCAAACTTTCGGGATACGGACAAGCCGTTTATCAGGCTTCGGACAAGAAAGAAATTAATAATGAACTGAAAATCAACCGGATCATTTTGTTTGCAACAGGGAATCTCAATCCTAAATTAAGTTATATGGTCATGTACGACTTCGGTCCAAAGGCAGGTTTACATGAATATTACGGAGAATATACTCCAATAGCGGCAATCAACGGCCGGTTCGGACAATTCAAAACCCCTTTTACAATAGAAAATCCGATGTCACCCACCCGCTGGGAAGGTATTTACGGTTCTCTTTCTGTTAACGCCCTGGCTGGAATTTCAACAGATGTAATCGGAGCTAAGGCCGGACGGGATATGGGGTTTCAACTTTCCGGGAGATTACTGAAGAAAAACGATTTTTATCGAATAGAATATGCCGCAGGATTATTCAATGGAACGGGGATGAATACTCCTGAAAATAATAATCATAAAGATTTCACGGGAACTTTAACCTATCAACCAATTAAAGGTTTGAAACTGGCAGGTTCGGGATATTCAGGAAAAGCTCCTTATAAAATGCCGGAAGACAACACAACAAAAAATCACGTAAGAAACAGGTGGTCGATCGGTGGTGAATTCGCAAATCCACATTGGTATGGCCGTTCGGAATATTTATATGGAAATGACGGAGGAATACACAAAGACGGTTTTTATGCTGTCGGAATGTGGAAGCCGATCCCTGAAAAGTTGGAAATATTCGGGAAATATGATTACTACAACCCGGACCAGGACGGCAGAATCAGTAAAATGTACGAATACACTGCCGGTATCAACTATTATTTGGGATTCTTGTCCCGGATTCAGTTGAACTATATTCATTCTGATTTTGGCGAGAAAAAAAATAATATGATTGCAACACAGTTACAGTTGTTTTTCTAATATTTTGCGATTATTGCCGTTAATTAAATAACAAGCAAAAAATCTGATTCCGGAATAAAATGAGTGTGAAAACAAAACGAATTACAGTATCTGTTATCAATGATCTGGTTACAGACCAACGGGTACACAAGGTTTGCACTTCACTAAAAAATGCAGGATATGATGTTTTGCTTATCGGCAGAAAGTTCAAAAACAGCCCTCAGGTAAACAGAGAATACAAAATACACAGGATGCGCTTGATATTCAATCGTTCTGTTCTCTTTTATGCAGAATATAATTTTCGCTTATTCTTTTATTTATTTTTCTCTAAAACAGACATTCTATTATCCAACGACACAGATACTCTGACGGCAAATTACTGCGTATCAAAAATTCGTCGTAAACCCTTAATATTTGATGCCCATGAAATGTTTCCGGAAATGCCGGAATTAGAAAATCGAGAAAATGTAAAGCAATTCTGGACTAGAATAGAGAATTGGATTTTCCCTAAACTAAAATACTCCTACACCGTTTGCCGTTCTATTTCAGATGTTTACAAAGATAAATATGGAATTGACATGAAAGTGGTGCGAAATATTCCTGTTGCAGGTCATCAAAAAGATAGTCAAACAGAAAAACCCAGTAACGAAAAGGATATTTTACTTCCGGAACATAACAACAGGCATATCCTTCTGTACCAGGGCGCTGTTAACGTGGGAAGAGGCATCGAATGGATGATATATACAATGCCTTACCTTGACAATTCTGTCTTTTATATTGCAGGCGACGGCGACAAAATGAAAGAATTACAAGACCTGGTCATCGCAACCGGAGTCTCTGACCGGGTAAAGTTTCTGGGGCGTATTCCTTTTGAACAACTTTCCCGTTATACTGCTTGTGCAGATATAGGAATCAGCTTATTGGAAAACAAAGGCTTGAATTATTATTACTCACTGCCCAACCGCATTTTTGATTTTATACGGAAAAATGTTCCTATTTTGGCTACCGATTTTCCGGAAATACGTCGTATCATTTCTGGTTATAATGTAGGACAATTAGTTGACCATTATGAACCTCAATTTCTGGCCTCCGTAATTAATAAGATGCTTGATGAAAAAACTGACATAGAATGTTTTAACAAAGCCAATACAGAACTGACCTGGGAGAATGAATCCAAAGAGATGCTTCGTTTGGTAGAGAAAACAATCGACGAATAAAAAGGTAAATCTAGCATCTTATAATTTTTTTTTGTATCTTTGTGGCTTGAATAATAGTATTTCGTGTGGGCACACCAGCCCTACTTCTCCCACGTTTTTTTATTGCAATATTATTAACTAAACAAGATTGTGCATTAGCACGATCGTAGATCTTATGACATTTAAAGAATTAAATATTTCAGAGCCTATATTGAAAGCTCTAACAAATAAAGGATACGAAATGCCTACTCCCATACAGGAACAGGCAATACCCATCGCACTTAGCGGAACGGACTTATTGGGTATAGCTCAAACTGGAACAGGTAAAACTGCCGCCTTTGCTATACCGATTATTCAGAGACTCAATCATCCTCAACCGAAAGGACTAAAGCGGGAAATAAAAGCATTGGTATTAACCCCTACCCGCGAACTGGCGATACAGATTGAGGAATGTTTCTGTGATTATAGCCAGTACACCGATTTGAGGCATACCGTAATCTTCGGCGGTGTAAATCAAAATCCTCAAATTGAGAAACTGAAAAAGGGGATCGATATTCTGATTGCTACTCCCGGACGTTTACTCGATCTGATAACACAAAAGCATATCAAGCTTAATCATATTAGTCATTTTATTCTTGATGAAGCAGACCGAATGCTCGATATGGGTTTCATACATGATATTAAACGCATATTGCCGATGCTGCCAAAGCGTAGGCAAACTCTATTCTTTTCTGCAACGATGCCTCTGGCAATAGCAAACCTCTCTAAATCAATTTTACATAACCCGGCTAAAATTGAAGTTACCCCTGTCTCTTCGGCAGTAGATACCATAGAACAACATTTGTACTTCGTTGAAAAGACAAAGAAAAATGACCTGCTTATCAGCATTTTACAAAGAGAACAAGATAAATCTGTCCTTGTTTTTTCCCGTACAAAACATGGCGCGGATAAGATCGCAAGGGTTTTAAATAAAACGGGAATAGGTTGTGAAGCGATTCATGGCAACAAAACTCAAAATGCAAGGCAACGCGCCCTTAGCAATTTCAAATCGAGAAAAACTCGTGTGATTATAGCAACAGACATTGCCTCAAGGGGTATAGACGTTACTAATTTGGAAATGGTCATTAACTATGACTTACCGGATGTAGTAGAAACTTACGTTCATAGAATAGGCCGTACAGGCCGTGCAGGAAAAAGCGGAACAGCTCTTTCTTTTTGTTCTCAAGACGAAAAAATGATGGTAAAGGATATCCAAAAATTGACAGGGAAAAAGCTGAATACCATATCAACGAATTTTTAAAAATAACTATAAAACAATATAATGGCAATTTCATTTAATAAAAAAGAATTAGAAAAGAAAAAGGAACAGAAACGGAAGGAAAAACAACTACGTAAAGATGAACGCAAAGCTTCTGAAAGCCAATCATTCGATGATATGATTGCCTATGTAGATGAAAATGGAATGATCAGTAGCACTCCTCCCGATCCGACAAAAAGACAAGAAGTTGATTTGGATACTATTATAGTTTCTACTCCTCAAAAAGAAGAGGTCGAAGAAGCCGAATTAACAGGCCGCGTGGAACATTTTAATCCGAATAAAGGTTATGGTTTCATTAAAAACCTTTCAGGGGTAGAGAAATACTTCTTTCATGTCAGCAATGCCCCGGCAAACATTTCCGAAGGAAATATAGTCACATTTGAGTTGGAACGAGGAGAACAAGGCATGAATGCCGTAAAAATCGCTCTGAAGAAAGATTAATCTCACTCCATAAACCTCAGTTTAACAGCGCGATATCAATTATCCAAGCTAGAAAGATAACCTAGTTTGTAGAGATCGAATAAAAATAAGGAAGGCCGATTTCCATATAAATTCATAAGGAATAGCGGTTTAAGAATGTTGAAAATTCCGGCATATAGTTTTCTCAAATGCATTTTTTCCAAGCAGGCTTTTGTTTTCATGAGTTTTGAATGTCCCTCATAAGACGGATAATATTCATGAAGCAGTTGCTCGACTTTTCTCAGATTACACATACTATTTCCGGTTTTTTCCATAAACACACGTGCATCTTCCAAACCCAAGTGAATCAAGGGATTATCTATATGTTTAATCACAATACCATTCCCAAGTAGTTCCAAACCAAAAAATGTATCTTCATGCCCGTAACCGGTTAAATTTTCATTAAAACGGACACGTTTGAAAAGTTCTTTTTCTATCAAAAAATTATTAGAGCAGAAACCATAGTTGGGATTAACACTCCTTTCGGACGCAGATTGAGATTCTCTTTTAACTCCGTATTTCCAACGTAAAACAACACTATCGTGAGGTCTTGAAGATTCATACACACGCCCGCCATAACAGATAATTCCAGGCTGACAACAATCTAAATAATTTTTAATATAGGAATCGGAAACAACTCCCGAATCACAATCCATAAAAATGATATATGGATATTGAGCTTCTTCAGCCAGTCTGTTTCGGATTTTAGAGCGTCCTATATTTTGGTTCAATTGTATATATCGAACTCCAGGCAAATCAATTTGGCTATTCACTAAGCGACACTCCGGTAAAGAAGCATCGTCCATTAAAAGAATTTCAAACGGAACAGAACAGGCAACAGCCTGATTATGAAGATCATTTACCAGTGCTACAACATCGTAATTATATATAGGAATACAAATGCTTAACATATCCGGAAATTCTCAAAAAATTATATGATATGATTACCCCGAAGAAAATCAGCAACACTCATTCGCTTTTTCCCGGCTTGTTGTATTGAAAGAAAGCGTACAAAGCCATCATTTACAGCTACATTCATAAATGTTTTTCCATCACTGGTCAAAGTCCCTGGAGTATGATCATGTTCGGATAAAATCTTTTCAGCTTCGAATACTTTCAGATGAAGTTGTTCGCCGTTAGGAGCAACCAACTCAGTCCAGGCGGCCGGATAAGGCGACAATCCCCGGATAAAGTCGTAAGCCTGTTTTGCGCTTTTACTCCAATCGATTTTACAGGTTTCTTTGAATATCTTTGGAGCCAGCTTAGGTTCTTTACCTTGCAGGATATCTTCCTGATCTATCGGTTTTATAGAATCATCAAGGATATTATCAACTGTTTTCAATACAAGCTTAGCGCCCAGTTCCATCAAACGATCGTGAACCACTCCGGCATTGTCTTTATCACCGATCATAATTTTTTCCTGGTCAATGATTTTTCCGGTATCAATCTCATGGGTCAGGAAAAATGTGGTAATTCCGGTTTCTGTTTCCCCATTGATTACAGCCCAGTTAATCGGCGCCGCACCACGATAATTAGGCAATAAGGAAGCATGCAAATTGAATGTTCCCAGACGAGGCATATTCCAAACAACCTCTGGCAACATCCGGAATGCAACAACAATCTGCAAATCAGCACGTAATGCTTGTAAATCCGACAAAAATTGTGTATCTTTCAGTTTTTCAGGTTGCAGCAATGGGAGGTTTTGAGACAAAGCATATTCTTTTACAGGAGAATATTGCATTTTCATTCCTCTTCCTGAGGGCTTATCCGGCATTGTGATCACTCCTACCACATTATATCCTCCCTCAACCAGTGCTTTAAGACTCTCCACTGCAAAGTCGGGAGTCCCCATATATATTATTCTGAGATCCTTTTTTTCCATAATTTACCCTTCTGAAAAATTTTCCACCAAAATTTCCCGGTATGCATTAAAAATTTTCGATTTAGAAACAAAACCGATATATTTTCCTGAATCATCGATCACAGGCAAATTCCAGGCTTTAGTATCATCAAAAATCTGCATGATCTTCTCCATCGGCAAATTAATATTCAGTTTTGCGGGAGGAGAAACCATAAATTTTTTCACATTAAACCGGTCATATAATTCCGGACGAAACATAATATTACGAATATCATCCAAAAGCACCACTCCCCTCAAAACATTCTGCTGATCTGTTACTGGAAATACATTCCTTTTGGATTTTGCAAGTGCTTTAACAACATCTCCAAGTGTCATGTCCGGTTTTACTTCAATGAAATCCGTTTCAATCACTGTACTCAGACTTAATAATGTCAGTACGGCTTTATCTTTATGATGGGTCAATAATTCTCCTTTCTGAGCCAAACGCATGGAATACAAGCTATGACGTTCAAAAGAAAAAATAGTAAGGTATGAGCTGATACACACGATCATAAGCGGCAAAAATAAATCGAAGCCTCCGGTTAATTCTGCAATCAAAAAGACTCCTGTGAGAGGAGCGTGCATAACCCCTGCCATCATTCCTGCCATTCCCATCAAAGCAAAATTTTCCTCCGGAAGATATTGAATAAATCCAAAGTGATTAGCGACATGAGAAAATGTAAAACCAACAACACTTCCAAGGAATAAAGAAGGTGCAAAAATACCACCGCATCCCCCTCCTCCGTTGGTGGCACTCGTAGCAAAAACTTTAAGTAACACTATCAGAACCATGAAGATAACTACCGTCATAAAATTAGATTTCATATCATAGAAAAAACTACCGTCAAGCACCTGAGAGAACTGATTTCCTAATAATACGCGAATAGTATCATAACCTTCACCGTATAGTGGGGGTAATAAGAAAATAAGAAGACTCAGAACAACTGCTCCAAAAGCAAATTTTTTCCAGAAAGTTTTCAATTTTCGGAAAATACCTTCAAACCAGATCGTAGCACGGGTAAAATACAATGACGACAGTCCGCAAACAATCCCAAGAAGTAACACGTACGGAATCCTACCAATAGCAAACGGCTCTACTTGTGTAAATTTAAACATCGCCTCCTGACCGTTAAAAATATAAGCAACAGTAGCTGCTGTAACAGAGGAGATCAACAAAGGAAGAACAGAAGTCATCGTCAAATCCAACATCAAGACCTCTATAGTAAACAGCAAACCGGCAATCGGAGCTTTAAAAATCCCGGCAATTGCACCGGCAGCTCCACAACCGACAAGCAGCATTAATGTTTTTTGTTCCATTTTGAACAAACTACCCAGGTTTGATCCTATGGCAGCACCAGTCAAAACAATCGGGGCCTCCGCTCCTACCGACCCTCCAAATCCAATGGTAATCGAACTGGCAGCCAACGACGACCAGGTGTTATGACGTTTAATCCGACTTTTTCGCTGTGAAATGGCATACAAAATCTTTGTAACCCCATGACCTATATCATCTTTCACAACATACTTGACAAATAATCCGGAAAGCAAAATCCCAATAATAGGAAAAATCAGGTATAAATAGTTTGCATTAGTCACATCTACCCTTTCCGTCAGTATATGTTGAATAAAATGGATGGTATTTTTCAGTAAAGTTGCAGCCAAAGCCGTTGCAATCCCAACTAAAAAACTGAGGATCAAGATAAAATCTTTCTCTTTTATATGCTTTTCCCTCCAAGACAGAAGGGTTTCGAAATAATTTTTAATCATATTCCTTTTCCTGTTAATATTGTTCTCACTGTATATATCAGTATCTTCAAATCCAACAACAAGGACATATTTTCATAGTACAAAATATCGTATTGCATACGTTCAATCATCTGTTCTACGGTACTGGCATATCCATATTTAACAATCCCCCAAGAGGTTATACCCGGACGAACATTGTGCACTAAATAATAATAAGGAGCCTGTTTTACAATACGATCGATATAAAACTTACGCTCGGGCCGTGGGCCCACAATCGACATATCGCCCATCAAAACATTCCAAAACTGAGGAAGTTCATCCAAACGATACTTTCGCATATACCTTCCAAATTTTGTAACCCTGGGATCATCTTCTCCAGCTGACAATAAAGGTCCATCTTTTTCTGCATCTTCCCTCATTGAACGGAATTTACAAATATTAAAAGGCTTTCCCATGTATCCAATCCGTTCCTGTTTCAGGAAAATTGATCCGGGAGAATCCATTCTTATCCTGATCATAAGATACAGGTAAACCGGTGACAAAAGTATTAAAATTATGGCAGAAACCAGTTT
>JAVBUX010000185.1:0-11891 GCA_031554915.1 Bacteroidales bacterium
TGGTCATATCCAACATTTTATAAGCAGCGTCTTCGCTGATAACTTCTGTCGTTTTGGGAGTAAAGGTTGCAAGAACATTACCAAAACTATCCTCAATTCTGGTGACATAGACGGGTTCTACGCAAATTCCACGATTAGCAAAAGCAGAGTAACCGGTAACCATTTCTCCGATCGATGCATCGCATGAACCTAAACATAAGGATAACACTGGATCTATATGTCCCTTGAGACCATAAGAATGCAGTAGTTTTGCAAATCCATACGGCGATAATTGTTGCATCAGATAGGCAGAGACCCAGTTGTCAGAATTTTGTAATCCCCATTTCAGGGTAACCATCTCCCCGATCATCTTTTTATTTGAATTTCGTGGAGTATAAGGTTTTCCGTCTTCTGTTACAAGATGTTGCTCTACATGCAACATCTCATCACAAGGAGTATATCCTTCTTCCATAGCCATTGAATAAAGGAAGGGCTTGATCGTAGATCCAACCTGACGACGGCCCATATTGATCATATCATATTGAAAGTACTGGTAATCAGTTCCTCCTACATAAGCTTTCACAGCGCCATTTCGAGGATCCATAACCATGAAACCGGCTCTCAGGAAATACTTCATATATTTAATGGAATCCATCGGAGTCATAATCGTATCTTTCAGACCTTTCCATGAGAAAACAGTCATATCTGTAGGAGTATCAAAGACTTTACGGATTTCTTTCTCACTCATATCTTCTTTTTTCAATACCCGGTACCGCTCCGACTGCTTCATAGCACGTTCCATAATATTGTTATAGTCTT
This sequence comes from Bacteroidales bacterium, assembly GCA_031554915.1. GTDB lineage: Bacteria > Bacteroidota > Bacteroidia > Bacteroidales > Azobacteroidaceae > BNXB01. Next base: position 799 of record JAVBUX010000185.1, read on the forward strand.
TCTGACTTAGATTTCGGGAAAATGGAGCTGTCTTACTACCTTTTTTCCCTCTGAAAAAATCTTCTTGCAAATCAAATCCAACATGTTCACGTACAGCTTCTTCTGCATATTGTTGCATTTTGGAATCTACAGTGGTGTAAATCTTCAATCCATCTATATAGAGATTGTAGTTTGATCCATTGGATTTCTTATTTTTATTACACCAGCCATATAGAGGATTGGTTTCCCAAGCCAAAGAGTCGATAGAATACCGGTCACGATCCCATGCCGCATAATTTTTGCGTTCAGGCTTTTTAGCAGTCATAGTCATCCGTAAATATTCACGAAGATAGGGAGCTAAACCATCCTTATGATCCACCTTATTATAATTTGTGACCAATTTTTTTTGTTGTGCCGCTTCTGATTCTGCTTTTGTAATGTAACCATTTTTCTCCATCAGGGAAATGACCACATTACGGCGCCCCTGAGTTCGTTCTTTTTTCCGGATAGGATTATAATAAGATGGGTTTTTGCACATTCCAATCAAGGTTGCTGCTTCCTCAATCGACAGATCCTTTGGCAATTTCCCGAAATAAACCCATGCAGCCGATTTTATGCCGACAGCATTGTACAGAAAATCAAATTTATTGAGATACATGTTTATGATCTCTTCTTTAGTATAAAACCGTTCCAATTGGACTGCAATAACCCATTCAATCGGCTTTTGTAAGAGTCGCTCCATTATATTTTCGGCACTGGGCGAATACAACTGTTTGGCCAACTGCTGAGAAATGGTGCTACCTCCTCCTCCACTAGCCTGCATCAGGATTCCACGTTTCACAACTGCTCGTAATAATGCAACGGCATCGATTCCGGAATGTTTTGTAAAACGGGCATCTTCTGTAGCTATTAAAGCATTCACAATGTATGGAGATAATTCGTTATAATTGGAATAGATGCGATTTTCTTTGTCTTTAGCGTAAGTACCCAAAGTTTTCATGTCAACAGACAATACTTGTGATGCGTACTTATCGATTGGATTTTCCAAATCTTCTACCGGAGGCATATACCCGATATATCCTTTAGCTATTAAAAAAAATAATAGAACGGTAGATAGGAGAAATACAATGAAAGCGATCCAAAACCATTTGATTATTTTTTTCGCCAAATTGAGATTTATTGCTTTAGCCATCATAAATTATTGCAAAATTTTGACTGCAAATTTACATGATTATTTTCAGATAAAGATGAAAAAATATATATTTTGGTTTATTTCTCAATTTTAGTTAGTTTTGCAGAAAAATTGCAGATTTGATTTTATCAGGAGCATCTATTTCAAATATTACCGACGAACAACTTTTGGAGGAATATAAAAAGACGGGAAATTCCGAATATTTCGGACATTTATTTCACCGTTATATACCATTGCTATATGGTCTCTGTCTAAAGTATCTGGGGGATAAGGAAAAATCAAAAGATGCTGTCATGCAGTTATTTGAAGACTTATTAAGCAAGGTTGGAAAATATGACATACTAGTTTTTCGTACCTGGATTCACAGTGTGGCCAAAAATCATTGTCTTCAAATTCTTCGACAATCTGAAAAAGAAATTGTTGTTGATTTTAACACTTCACTTATGGAATCCGATCCTATTTTGAATCTATTAGATGAAGGAGAAGAAAATGAGAAATGGAATCTTCTGCAAGAATGTATGAAACGCCTTCCGGAAGTTCAACAAACATGCATTTCCCGCTTTTTTATCAAACAATTATCGTATGCTGATATTGTTGATATTACGGGATATCAGTTGAAAAGTGTGAAGAGTTATATTCAGAATGGGAAAAGGAATTTGAGAATTTGCATGGAGAAAAAAATGGCCGAATGAAACTTTTAGAATACATAAAAGGTAGCCGTAAGGGAAATGATGCCTATCGCATTGAGCGCAAGGCAATGGACGATCCGTTTTTGGCGGATGCCCTTGAAGGTTTGGATTCGGTTGAAGGAAATCATTTCAAAGAAATTGAAGCTCTCCAAAAACAACTTACAAAAAAATTACAACCCAAAACATACCATTTCCGCACTTGGAGTATTGCTGTCAGCATCTTGATTTGTGTTTCATTCGGAGGATATTTTATTGTTCAAAATATCCAAAAACTGGATTTATTTGCAGCAAAATCCAATGAAGAATCTGTTGCTGCTGAATCAGCTGAAAGTGAGGAAATTGCATATACCGAGGAGATACCCGACACATTATATATATACATGCCGGAAAAAGAAATCCGAAAAGAAAAAGTCAGCGAACAGGAAGACTTTCCAATGATGGATATGCAAATGGAAAAAATGCCGGTATCTATTAAGACTCTGCCTGTGATAGCATCCGCAGAATCTAAAAAAACAGCAGAATTGATAGAACAGGATTATAAGAATTCGACTTTGAATGGTTTACTTAGTGGAATTTCAACAACACCTCATGTGGTTAAGGGTAAAATCGTGGATCAAAATGGAGAACCTTTGACTGGAGTTAGTGTAACCCAAAAAGGAACGAACCAGGGAGCTGTTACAGACACTGATGGAAAATTCAGCATCAACATCAATAACAATAATAATCTGGAAGCCAGGTATTTAGGATTTGACACTAAAGAATTTTCAGTTAATACATCTTCGCCATTGTATATTGCAATGAACGAAAATACACAGACATTGGACGAAGTAGTTGTTGTCGGTTATGGAACTCGAAGTAAGAAAGAAATGGCAAGTTCTGTGAGTTCAGTTAATATGAAAGATGTAAAACCGAGTCCATTAATGGGAATGAAAGCATACCAAAGATATATCAATGATAACATAAAGCGTCCTACTGATGCAGTATGCGGCAATAAAAAAGGAACGGTTATATTGGAATTTAATGTTGATGCAAAAGGGACTCCTATCAATATCAATGTAAAGAAAAGTGTTTGTGTCAGTATGGATATTGAGGCTATCAGAATACTTCAACAAGGTCCTAAATGGACTGTCGGATCTCAAACGGCTGAATTGAAAGTGAAGTTTTAATAATGAAATATGTCTAAAAAAAATAAGAAACCCCTCCCCCTCCTTGAGAATGTGACTATTACAGGGATTGCTGCTGAAGGAAAAGCAATTGTTAAGCTGAATGATTTAGTAATTTTTGTCCCCTTTGTTGTTCCCGGTGATGTTGTCGATCTGCAATTGACACGCAAAAAAAATAGTTATGCCGAGGCAAAAGCTGTTAAGTTTCACCAATATTCCGAACACCGTACTGAAGCTTTTTGTGAGCATTACGGCGTTTGTGGTGGCTGTAAATGGCAAATTTTACCTTATTCTGAACAAATCCGGTACAAACAACAACAGGTAACCGATAATCTGACCCGGATCGGAAAAATTCCTTTGCCTGAAATAACTCCGATTTTAGGATCAGAAAAAACGGTCTTTTACCGGAACAAACTGGAGTTTACATTCTCCAATAAACGTTGGATGACAGAAAATGAAATCAAGTCTGGGCAAGAGTTCAAAGATATGAATGCCTTAGGATTTCATATTCCAGGTATGTTTGACAAGGTTTTGAATATCAATAAATGTTGGTTACAAAACGATATTTCAAATAGGATCAGACTGGAAATCAGACAATTTTGCACCGATAATGATTATACTTTCTTTGACTTGAGAAATCAGCAAGGCTTAATGCGTAATATCATTATTCGTACCTCTACGACAGGGGAAGTCATGTTAATTGTGATTTTTTATGAAGATGACAAAGACAAACAACACGCTTTATTAGAGCATCTTGCGAATAAATTTCCAGAAATAACTTCATTGCTTTATATCCTCAATCAAAAAGCAAACGATACGATTACAGACCAGAAAGTATTGGTTTTCAAAGGAAACGATCATATTTTCGAAAAAATGGAGAACCTTCAATTCAAGATTGGTCCTAAATCATTCTATCAGACCAATAGTGAACAGGCGTACAATTTATATAAGATTACCCGTGATTTTGCCGGATTGACAGGAAAAGAATTGGTGTATGACTTATATACAGGAACCGGTACAATCGCCAATTTCGTAGCACATCAATCAAAGCAAGTTATTGGTATTGAATATGTTCCGGAAGCAATTGAAGATGCAAAGATAAATTCGGAAATTAACGGGATAAATAATACCTTGTTTTATGCCGGAGATATGAAAGATCTTCTTAATCAGGATTTTATCAATCAACATGGACAACCCGATGTGATTATTACCGACCCACCCCGGGCAGGAATGCATGACGATGTGATTGAAGCTATTCTATTTGCCGCACCTGAACGAATTGTGTATGTTAGTTGTAATCCTGCAACTCAAGCCCGTGATTTAAACTTGTTAGGAGAAAAATATCGTGTAGAGAAGATACAACCGGTAGATATGTTTCCGCATACCCACCACGTTGAAAATGTAGTGTTACTTCAAAAATTGTAATGCAATTATACATTTTTAAGCTCCAAAAATATACAAATAATCAAATATGGAACTAAATTTGTATTCGTTTCATTCCTATACAATAAGATTATGAGCAAATCAGAAGAATTCAAGCAGATTATAGATAAAGATTATACCTTTAAAGGTGAATCTTTTATTTTAGGAGCACCAATACTCAATGGAGAAGTCATTCAAGATTCGTACATTCGTGTTCCATTGAAAACTATGAACCGCCACGGTTTGATTGCCGGAGCAACAGGGACAGGTAAAACTAAGACTTTGCAGGTAATTGCTGAATCTCTCAGTGAAGCCAGTGTTTCTGTTGTCATGCTTGATATCAAAGGAGATTTAAGTGGTATTGCAGCTCCTGGTGCTGAAAATAAAATAATCAAGGAGCGGTATGGAAAAATGAAGCTGGAGTATAGTCCTGCGGCATTTCCAGTCGAATTGATGAGTATCAGTGGCGAGAAAGGTGTACGTTTACGGGCTACTGTCTTTGAATTTGGCCCTGTTTTGATGTCCAAAATATTAGAACTGAATGATACTCAGGCTGGTTTGGTTGCCTTGATATATAAATTTTGCGATGATCACAAACTTCCGTTGATCGATTTGAAAGATTTCATTAAAGTACTGCAATATATTGGCGATGAAGGAAAAGAAAGCGTAGAAAAAGAATATGGAAAAATATCCACTACTTCTACGGGTACTATCTTGCGTAAGATCATTGAATTACAACAACAAGGAGCAGACTTGCTGTTCGGAGAACCTTCTTTTGATATTGATGATTTGATGCGCATTGATCAACAAGGACGAGGGGCTATTAATATTATCCGTGTAACAGATATGCAGGACAGGCCTAAACTGTTCTCTACATTCTTATTGCAAATGTTGTCGGAAATATACGCAACCTGTCCGGAAGAAGGAGATTTGGATAAACCTAAATTGGTTATGTTCATCGATGAAGCTCACTTGATCTTCCAAGAGGCTAGCAGCGCCCTGCTAAAACAAATTGAAACTGTTATTAAACTGATCCGTTCCAAAGGAATCGGTATTTTCTTCTGTACGCAAAACCCTACTGATGTTCCACCATCCGTACTTGGACAGTTAGGATTCAAAGTTCAACATGCCTTACGTGCTTTTACAGCAAAAGATAGAAAAGATATCAAGAGCATGGCTGAAAACTTCCCATACACAGAGTTTTATGAAACTGATGAGTTGTTGACTCAAATGGGAATGGGAGAAGCTCTGGTTACATTACTGAATGAAAAAGGGATGCCTACTGCCCTATCCTATACCATGTTATGTTCTCCGCGTTCTCGCATGGATATTTTGTCGGATGATGAAATTAATACTGTAATTTCTAAAAGTAAACTGGCTGCCAGATACAATCAGGAAATTGATAAGGAAAGTGCATACGAAATACTTTCCGGACGAATTGAGGCTGCACAAGCCCAAAAAGAACAGGAAGAACGGCAAAAAGCAGAAACAAAAGTCTCCCGACCTGCCAAGCAAGAAAAATCAATGCTGGAGGAAATTTTAAGTAGTCCTACAGCAAAACAAGTTGCAAGAACAGCTACCAGTTCCCTGACGAATACTCTGGTTCGTGGACTAATGGGAGTTTTGGGATTAGGCGGACGAAGAAGATAAATGTCCATTTCGTTTATACATAAAGACTTAGGAGATCATAAAACTATTTATTATGCCTGGTTCGAATCCATGCATACGCGTATTGACATTGCTATATGTAATCAGCAAAAAGATTTATGCAAAGAGGTTATTGATCTGATATACATAGAATTGCAACATATAGAACGATTAGTCAACCGATTTGATCCTTCAAGTGAATTGTATAAATTGAATGAATCAGCTGCTATTCAGCCTTTTATTGTTAGTGTTGAGTTATACCGGATCATTCAGGACTGCATCGATTATTGTAATGAGACATCCGGATGCTTTGATATCACTATAAATTCCTTGGATTCATATAAAAACGGTATAAAAGATCTTGTTTGTGATCCCCTGAACCATAGTATCTTCTATAAAAATCCGTCAATAAAAATTGATCTGGGAGGTTTTGCAAAGGGATATGCTCTGGACAAATGTATTAACATACTGAAAAACAACCAGATATCCGATGCATTAGTCAATTTCGGGAATAGCTCGGTTTTTGCGATGGGTAATCATCCTTCCGGAACCGGATGGAAAATAACATTGCCTGTCAGTACTCCGGAAAATCCGACTTTTGTTGTTTTACATGATGAATGTCTTACGACATCCGGAAATGAAGATACACACCTGCATATCAGATCCCCTTTCGATGGTCAATATTTGAAAGCGGCAAAACCAATATCGGTTGTTACAAAGGATGCTACTCCCGGTGAAGTATTTTCTACAGCATTATTTGTCTCACAAGGTACAGGAATAGATTTTTTTACTAATTTTGCGGAGATGAAACTAATAACATAAATAATAATGAAAAAGCTCTTTTTTTATTCTCTTGTTCTGGCCATTATTTGGAGTTGTACTCCTCAAAAAAAGGCCGAAGTCCAAGTTGAAAACGATTATTGCAAGTATGTCAACCCTTTTATCGGAAATGCCGATAATGGTCATACATTCCCCGGTGCAACGATACCTTTCGGGTTCATACAAGTAAGTCCTGAAACTGGAAATGATTCCTGGAGATATTGTTCGGGATATAATTATGAAGATAAAACAATATTAGGATTTGCTCAAAACCATCTTAACGGAACAGGATGTTCTGATTTAGGAGATGTTTTGATGTTGCCTTTTTCAGGAGAAACATTACCTGAAAATTTGAGGGCGCAAATCAATAAATCCACAGAAAAAGCTTCTCCCGGTTATTATTATGTTCAACTACCTGAATACAAGGTTGATGTAGAACTGACTGCAACTCAAAGAACCGCTTTTCACAAATACACATTTAACGAAGGGAAACCTGCAAATATCTTCCTTGATATGCAGAGCGGTGTTGTGTGGGGACCTGACGCTTTGAAAAAACACGTATTGGCCGCAGAAATGAATATGCCTGACAAACTGACGATTACAGGACATCAGGAAGTTACAAACTGGGTAAGAAGACATTATTACTATGTTATCAAGTTTGATAAACCTTATACCATAAAAGAAGAACTTCCTTTGACAAAAGATGAAAAAGCAAAACGTTTGGTCTTGACTTTCGATCTGAAAGCAGGAGAATCTGTTCAGGCAAAAGTTTCTATTTCTTCTGTAAGTATTGATGGTGCTATGAAATCAATGGAAGTTGAGAATCCGGATTGGAATTTTGCTGGAATTCAGGAAAAAGCTCATTTATTATGGAATGAATTATTGAGCAAAGCTCAGATTACAGGAACTGACGATCAGAAGAAGGCATTCTATACATCTATGTATCATTTGTTTATCCAACCTAATAATATTACAGATACCGATGGATCATATCGTGGGGCAAATGATAGTGTATTCACTTCCGAATCAGGAAGCTACTACTCTACCCTCTCTATCTGGGATACATACAGGGCGGCCCATCCTCTTTATACTATTATTGCTCCAGAAAAAGTGGATGGTATGATACAAACCTTCCTCGCTCATCAAAAAGTTCAGGGATTTTTGCCTATATGGGCTTTATGGGGTAAAGAAAACTACTGTATGATTGGAAATCATGCTGTTCCTGTCATTGTTGATGCCTATTTGAAGGGATTCAAGGGATTTGATCCCGAAGAAGCTTATCAGGCAATTAAGACCAGCCTGACAGTGAGCCATCGTAATTCAGACTGGGAAACTTATATGAAATATGGTTACTATCCTTTCGATATCGTTAAAACGGAGTCTGTTTCAAGAACTCTGGAATCTGTATATGACGACTATTGTGCTGCTCAAATGGCAAAGGCTCTTGGTAAAACAGAAGATTATGAATATTTCTCAAAACGTGCTGAATTCTATAAAAACATGTTCGATCCTGAAACTAAACTGATGAGAGGAAGAGATTCTAAAGGTAATTGGAGAACTCCTTTCAATCCATTCAGATTAGCTCACGATTCAAGCGTTGGAGGAGATTTTACTGAAGGTAATTCTTGGCAATACACCTGGCATGTCCAACATGATCCTCAAGGTTTGATCGAACTGATGGGTGGTAAGGATGCTTTTGCTCAAAAATTAGATTCTTTGTTCTTTTTGAATCCGGATACCAGTCTTACAGGCTTTGTTTCTGACGTAAGTGGTCTGATCGGACAGTATGCTCATGGTAATGAACCAAGCCACCATGTTGCATATCTTTACAATTTTGCCAGTCGTCCATGGAAAACCCAGGAATTAATTCGTGAAGTATTTGATCGTTTTTATCTCAACAAACCTGACGGATTGTGCGGGAATGACGACTGTGGACAAATGTCAGCATGGTACATCTTCTCTGCTATGGGATTCTATCCTGTTAACCCGGTTGGAGGAGAATATGTAATCGGAGCTCCTCAAATAGAAAAAATTTCATTATCTTTGCCCGGAGGGAAAACGTTTACAATGGAAGCAAAAGGTCTTTCAAAGGAAAACAAATACGTAAAATCGGTCACTCTAAATGGACAATCAATAGAGAATTACATCATTCATCATAAAGACATTATGAATGGTGGCCATTTGATTTTCACAATGACTGATAAAGCTCAAAATCAATAAATTTGAAAATGAAAACGGAGAAATTCCGTTTTCATTTTAATTAATGCTGTGTGCGTACACATATAACATAATATAAGTATTAACCCTAAAAGAATAAAATTTACCGTGACAACAAGACGTGATTTTTTAAAGATGTCAGGATCTGCAGGTGTTTTGCTGGCAACCGTGCCTTGGTATTCTGCATTCTCAGATTCTAAAAACACCGTTGGCGAGAAAGCCCGCATCGGAGTTATCGGCCCCGGATCGAGAGGACAATTTTTGATGAACTTTATGGTTAAAAACCCTAAAGTAGAAATTGTTGCTATTTGTGATAATTATCAACCATCGATTGATGATGCGCTAAAAATAGTTCCTAAAGCCAAAGTATATAAGGATTACAGAAAACTTCTGGAAGATAAGACCATTGATGGAGTTGTGATTGCTGTTCCACTAAATATGCACCATGAAATAGCTATTGCAGCTTTTGAAGCCGGAAAACATGTTTTCTGCGAAAAGGCAATGGCAATGACGCCCGCTGACTGCTTGCACATGTATGACACTCATAAAAGAACAGGAAAAGTGTTCTTTGTCGGTCAACAACGTCTGTTCTGTGACCGTTACATCGATGCGATGAAAATGATCCATGCCGGACAATTCGGAGAAATTGAAGCTATTCGCACCTATTGGTTCAGAAATGGCGATTGGAGACGACCTGTTCCGAGTCCTGAACTGGAACGTAAGATCAACTGGAGACTCTACAATGAATATTCCAGAGGTATGATGACTGAATTGGCTTGTCACCAGTTACAAATAGGAAGCTGGGCGATGCAATCCATTCCTAACAAAATTATGGGACATGGTGCCATTACTTTTTGGAAAGATGGCCGTGAAGTATATGATAACATCAGCGCAATCTATGTCTTTGATAATGGGGTAAAGATGACTTTTGAATCAGTTATCTCCAATAAGTTCTATGGTTTGGAAGAACAGATTTTAGGACATAAAGGCACTGTGGAACTTGAAAAAGGTAAATATTACTACGAAGAAGTTCCTGCTGCACCCGGATTCCTGCAATTAGTCAATGATGTGGAACATAAACTGTTTGATGCCATACCTTTTGCCGGAACAAGCTGGGCTCCTGAAACTGCTAACGAAAATAGTGGTGAGTATATCACAGGCAAAAGACCTGTGGCTGATGGAACTTCTGTTCTGTTAGAAGCTTTTGCCGAAGCTGTTATTACCGGAAAACAACCGGTAAATATTGCTGAAGAAGGATATTATGCCAGTGTACTGTGTTTGTTGGGACATCAAGCGATTACGGAAGGCGTAATACTCAATTTCCCAGATGAATATAAGCTGGATTATTTAAATCATAAAAGAAGTGTAATAACAACAGAAAGCAATACTATATTATGAAAGATACATTAATTACAGTAAGAAGAAAGAAAATCGAGATAATAACCTTGATTGCCTGTTTTATAATAGCTTGTATTGTCAATATATATTCTATTGTTAGATTTAACACCCCTTGGTCTGAATTATTCACTTCTATTGGTTATGTTCTCATTTTTTCAGTAGCGTTGTATGTTGCCTGGAGCATCATCAGATTGGCATATTATTTGATAAAAAATATATTTACAAATAAGAGAAGGCGATAAATTAATGAGAAAGGTTATTTTATTATTAAGTTTAGCATTGGCTTTCGTATCATGCGATGTGACCAAAAATCTGGCTGGGGCCTATAGCCTCTCTCAGTGTCAGTATAAGGATAATTCAATCAGCGGATTAACTTTGGCGGGTGTTGACCTTCAAAACGTAACTAGTTTGTCTTCCCTAAATCCTTTGACGGCAGCAAATCTGCTTGCAGCTTTTGGAAAAAGCTCTCTACCCCTCCAATTTACATTGAATCTGAATGTTATGAATCCCAATTATCAGCCGGCATTGCTAAACGGATTACAATATATTGTTGAAATCGATAATGTA
>JAVBUX010000241.1:0-9109 GCA_031554915.1 Bacteroidales bacterium
TTCAGACTGATGCAGCAGTGAACCCTGGCAATAGTGGAGGCGCTCTTGTGAACACCAAAGGTGAATTAGTTGGTATTACCACTGCAATTTATTCAGAAACAGGAAATTATGTTGGGTATTCGTTTGCGATACCGATGAGTATTGTTAAGAAAGTTGTGTCTGATATTAAGCAATATGGAGCTATTCAGAGGGCAATGTTGGGTGTTACTATTCAGGAAATACCGTATTTGAAAGAAAAAGACCTCGAAATATATAAAAAGTTGAAAGTCGATGATGGTGTGTATATCAACGGTTTTGCTCCAAATAGTAGCGCAAAAAGTTCTGGAATCCAGGTTGGAGATGTTATAACAGCAATTGATGGAGTGAAAATTAAAAATTTTTCAGAACTAAGAGCCCAGATTAGTCGTTATAATCCTGGAGATAAGGTGAAAGTTCAGGTTCATCGCGAAAGTGAGGAAAAAATCTATGAGGTTGAACTTAAAAATGATCATGGAAATACTGAAATCATAAAAGGTGTTAAACCGTTAGATGTTTTGGGTGCCTCATTTGATAATATATCTGATTCTGAAAAGGAAAAATTGAATATTAATTTTGGAATCAAGGTATCAGAAGTTAAGAATGGAAAATTCAAAGATTATGGAATCCCTAAAGGATTTATAATATTGAAAGCTAATGAGATGCGTATAGCCTCTGTTGATGATATTGAAAAAATAGTCCAATTTGTTTTGAAGCAAGATGTGGATAACAGGGGATTATTTTTAACAGGGATCAGTCCTAATGGTAAGGTTGCTTACTATGCAATTGATCTTGGTAATTGATAAAAAACAGTGTAAAAGGGCATGATTTTTGTTGTAATTAATACAATATTGTTATAGGAAAAAAGTGTCTCCGGATTTTCATTTTCTTGAAAAAAAGGACTACCTTTGCCCCTCCTTTAAAAATAGGCTCATATCAACATTACTAGATGAGACAATTAAAAATTACAAAGTCAATCACCAATCGCGAGAGCGCGTCGTTGGACAAGTATCTGCAGGAAATTGGTCGTGAAGACCTGATTACTGTAGAGGAAGAGGTGGAATTGGCTCAAGCAATCAAGCGTGGAGATCGCAGGGCTTTAGAAAAGCTGACACGTGCCAATCTTCGTTTTGTGGTTTCAGTGGCTAAACAGTACCAAAATCAAGGATTGAGTCTTCCGGACTTGATCAATGAAGGAAATTTGGGCTTGATTAAAGCTGCTGAGAAATTTGACGAAACACGTGGTTTTAAGTTTATTTCTTATGCTGTGTGGTGGATCAGGCAATCTATTCTTCAGGCTTTGGCAGAACAGTCGAGAATCGTTCGTTTACCCTTGAACCAGGTTGGTTCTTTAAACAAAATCACGAAAGCATTCTCCAAGTTCGAACAAGAGCATGAACGTCGTCCTTCTCCGGAGGAACTGGCATCAGAATTGGATATTCCTGTTGATAAGATCTCTGATACATTGAAAGTTTCTGGCCGTCACATTTCAGTTGACGCTCCTTTTGTGGAAGGCGAGGACAACAGTTTGCTGGATGTTCTTGTAAATGAAGATGCTCCTGTGGCCGACAGGTCGCTAATGAGCGAATCACTTTCCAAAGAGATTGATAGAGCTTTGTCAACATTGAGTGATCGTGAACGTGACATCATTAAGATGTTTTTTGGAATCGGTTATCAGGAAATGACACTTGAAGAGATCGGTGATAAATTTGGGCTGACTCGTGAACGCGAAAGGCAGATCAAAGAGAAAGCTATTAGAAGGTTGCGTACAAGCAACAAAAACGACTTATTGAAAAGTTACTTAGGCTAAAATGCCCAAAAGAAAATCCCTCAAAAGAAAAAGAAATAGAAGGGAATAAAAGGCTCTCACTTGAGAGCCTTTTTTTATTTTTCAGCCATGTGGACTGTGATTTGCGGAAATGGAATAACAATATTTTCTTCTGCAAATGTTTTGTATATCTTCTCATTCAGATCGAAATAGACATTCCAATATTCATCTTTGGGAACCCAGGCTCGGACAACGAGATCCACGGAGCTGCTATTTAGTTTGTGCAGAGCAATGAAAGGTTCCGGGTCTTCCAGGATTCTCTTATCATCTTCTATCATTCTATTAATCAATCGCTTGGCTTTGTCGTAATCTTGTCCGTAACCAATTCCGATGATCAATTCTACCCGTCGATTGATTTGATTGGAATAATTCATGATAATTCCGGTAGATAATCCTCCATTAGGAACAAAGATTGTTCTGTTGTCGGAAGTCGTAAGTACCGTATTGAAAATTTGAATTTCACGTACTGTTCCGGCTTGATTCTGGGCTTCTATGTAGTCGCCTACACGATAAGGCTTGAATAATAAAATCATCACTCCTCCGGCAAAATTCTGTAATGTACCGCTGAGAGCCATGCCAATCGCCACACCTGCAGATGCCATCAGGGCGACAAAAGAACTATTATTGATTCCCAGAATATTCACCATCATTACAATCAATGCCGCAGTCAGCGTAATATTTACAAGACTCTTCAGGAACGATCTGACGGATGGATCCACATCCCTTTTTGCCATCAAACGGACACAAAATGAGTTGAGGTAATGAATCAATTTCTTTCCTACAATATAAATGACTATACAAACCAGTAATTTAATGCCAAAGCTGAAAACAATATGTAGCAATTGATCGGAAATTTCTGTCCAAGAAGTATGTCTGAAATCGATTTTGTCCCAGGATTCCATATTTTAATGTTTGATTATACAATTTGACTGCAAAATTAGTATTAAAATTATCGTAAATGCCCATAATTTCTCAAATATTTATTATCTTTGAGTTTTAAAATGTTTTGATTCGAATGAGATATATATTAGGAATTATCGGCTTTGTGATCGTATTTTCAACCAATTCATACTCCCAAACACTTGAGGAGGCTAAGAAGTTGTATCTGGATGGAAAATATACAGAGGCATTACCTGCTTTTGAAAAGGCGCTCAAGGGCTCTCCCAAGAACCCTTCCTATAATCAATGGGTTGGGAATTGTCTTCTGGAGACCGGTAATTTGGAAGAATCTGAAAAATATTTGAAGTTTGCTGCTTCTAAAAATATCCAGGAAGCTTTTAATTCACTAGGGAAGTTGTATTTTCAGACCTATCGCTTTGATGAAGCAGTTGAATCTTATGAAGGTTTAATTGCTCTTCTGAAAAAGAAAAAGGAAGAAATTATTGATGAAGATATTCAACAAAAATTGAGTATAGCCAAACGTGCAGCCAGAATGTTATCCCGTTGTGAAAATATTCAAATTATTGATAGCCTGATTGTTGACAAAAATAATTTTCTTTCCGGATATCCTTTGAGTGAAGAGGCTGGTTCTCTGAGAGTTGTGCCTGAAATGGGAGGTGCAACCGTTTATGAAAATCAGTTGAAAGACAAACGTTATTACGGAAAGCAAGCGGGGAATAAGCATTTTCGTCTTTACTCTCAGAGTGAGTTCCAGGGGAAATGGTCGGATGAAAAAGCAATGGAATTACCTGTCGATACATCCGCTAACGACAATTATCCATACGTTTTAGCAGATGGAGTGACTGTATATTTTGCATCAACAGGTCGGGAATCAATCGGAGGATATGATCTATACACAACGCGTTATAATATGAATACTGATAGCTATCTGGCTCCGGAGCAGATGGGTATGCCGTTTAACTCCACTTATAACGATTATATGCTTGTTGTCGATGAATTCAATGGGGTTGGGTATTTTGCGACTGACCGTTTTCAGGAACCTGGGAAAGTAGTGATTTATACTTATATTCCAAATGATGAAATTAAGACTGTAGAGAGTGAAGATCAGGATACATTATCGAGCAGAGCTCGCATTTTATCCATCAAAGATACCTGGAAGTCGGGTCTGAATTATCAGGCTATGTTGCGTCAGATAAAAGAGGCGAGCTCACGTGTGACTATTACGAAGAAAAAGGATTTTGTTTTTGTTGTAAATGATAACATTATATACTATACTTTATCTGATTTTAGCAGTGATTCGGCCAGACAATTGTTTGTACAATCGCAAAATTTAGGACAACAGATTGTTAGTCTTGAAGCCGAATTAGATTCGCAGAGGTTTTCATATTCCAAAGGGAATAAGGCGGTTGCATCTTCGATTAAGACCAATGAAGTAAAATTGGAGAAAATGTATGGAGATTATCGTTCACAAGTAGTAAAGGCACGTAATACAGAAATTCAACATATACGACAGAATCAAAAATAATATTTTCAACCCTAATTTTTGTAAATTTCATTTTATAACTTATGGATATTTTTATTGTAATCGTGCTATGTTTTGTAGGAGTCTTGTTGGTTCTGCTTGAGATATTTTTAATACCCGGAGTTACCTTTGCTTTGGTTGCAGGATTGTTATTTGCAGCAGGAGGTGTTTTCTATTCATACTCAAAATTAGGATTGATAGGGGGAAGTATAACTTTGGTTACGATGTTGGTCTTGTTTGGTGCGACTTTTATTTGGCTGATAAGGTCGAAGGCTCTTGATAAAACGATTGCCTTGAATACAGATATTAACTCAACTGTGGCCTCTGATGATTCATTGAATGTTAAGGAAGGTGATGAAGGAGTTTGTCTTTCCCGCCTTAATCCGATAGGTAAGGTAAGAGTAAATGGAGTTACCATGGAGGCAAAAAGTTCAGGTGAGTTTATTGATGAGGGTACTTTAATCGTCGTTGTAAAAGTGAATCCTGTACAACTGGTAGTGAAATCAATTAATTAATAATATAGTATATGGACGGAATGAATGCATTAATTTGGGGTGTCCTGCTGGTTGCAGCGATCATCCTGCTATCTATTTTCTTTTACTATGTACCTTTTGTGTTGTGGATCAACGCTAAAGCTGCCGGAGTAAATGTATCCCTGTTGCAACTCTTTCTAATGCGTTTGCGGAAGGTCCCCCCCCCCGTGATTGTAAACGCTATGATCGAAGCACACAAAGCCGGATTGAAAAATATTACCCGTGATCAGCTGGAAGCTCACTATCTGGCCGGAGGGCATGTAGAACGAGTTGTTCATGCTCTTGTATCTGCAGAAAAAGCAAATATCGACCTGACTTTCCAGATGGCAACAGCTATTGACCTTGCAGGTCGTGATGTTTTTCAGGCAGTACAGATGTCTGTAAATCCGAAAGTGATTGATACTCCGCCTGTTGCCGCGGTCTCTAAAGATGGTATTCAGTTGATTGCCAAGGCTCGTGTAACGGTTCGTGCTAACATAAAACAGTTAGTAGGGGGAGCCGGAGAAGAAACTGTCCTTGCCCGTGTGGGAGAAGGGATTGTATCGTCCATCGGTTCTTCAGAAAGTCATAAAACGGTATTAGAAAATCCGGATTCAATCTCAAAATTGGTATTACGCAAAGGTTTAGATGCAGGAACTGCATTTGAAATCTTATCTATTGATATCGCAGATATTGATATAGGTAAAAATATTGGAGCTGTATTGCAAATGGATCAAGCTCAGGCAGATAAGAACATCGCTCAGGCCAGAGCTGAGGAACGTCGTGCAATGGCTGTTGCCAATGAACAGGAAATGAAGGCTAAGGCTCAGGAAGCTCGAGCTAAGGTTATTGAAGCAGAAGCCGAAATACCAAAGGCTATGGCAGAGGCATTCCGTACAGGAAATTTAGGCATTATGGATTATTATAAAATGCGGAACATTCAGGCTGATACCGATATGCGTGAAACAATTGCTAAGCCTGGTACATCGACAAATAAACCGATAAAAGACTAATAAATTGAGAATATGAGAATCATTCCTCCTGACGAACTGCCTGTCAATTCTGATGGTTCGGCATTTCATTTACCTATTCCTGCAGATCAGTTAGCGGACAAGATCGTTATGATGGGAGATCCGGGGCGTGTTCCTGCGGTTGCTGTATATTTTGACTCGATAGAATTTGATTTGCAAAGTCGTGAGTTTCGGACGATTACCGGAAGCTATAAAGGAAAGCGTATTACGGCTTTATCTCATGGTATTGGCTGTGATAATCTGGATATTGTAGTGACGGAATTGGATGCGTTGGCTAACATTGATATGAATACCCGGGTCGAAAAAGATACATTCCGGCAGCTGACGATGGTTCGTATCGGGACTTCTGGTGGATTACAGCCGTTTTGTCCGATCGGAACTTATGTCGTTTCTCAGGTTTGTATGGGAATGGACGGCTTGATTTACTTTTATGATAAAGGAGAAAGTGTTGCTGATGCTAATATTTCAGAGGCTTTTGTAAAACATACCGGCTGGAATAAGCTTTTGGCTAAACCTTATTTCGTGCCCTCAGATGAAGAATTGGTTGAGAGGATAGGTTTTGATATGGTTAAAGGGATGACCTGTGCTGCAAACGGATTTTATGGGCCTCAAGGGCGGTATGTCCGGTTGGCATTAACAGATCCTGAACAAAATCATAAAATGGAATCTTTCAAATACAATGGTCTTCAAATTGCCAATTATGAAATGGAGAGTTCTGCATTAGCAGGATTATCAGCTATGATGGGGCATAAAGCAATGACTGTTTGCCAGATCATTGCCGGACGTTATTCCGGAAAGATGAATACGGATTATAAAAGTAATTTTGAGGAATTGATAATCAAAGTATTGGATAGAATTTGATTTTCAATAAATAAATGAAAAGAATGAAAGTATGAAAAAAATATTTTTTTCTTTAGTGTTACTTATTTTCTCTGCAGGAGTCTTTGCTTCTGATCCGGCTAAATGGACGGATGAAGAGGTTAAGAGTTGGTATGAAAAGAAAGAGTGGGCTAATGGATGCCCTTATGAATTGGATTCTTCTATCGATATTCGCAAGTTTGCTATTAGCTATTTTGCTTATCAAAAGGACTGGGATGCTGTACTGGCATTTTTCAAAGATAATGATTTGCAGAACCTGGATCCGAAGCGATATGAAATTGACGGTGACCGGGTTTTTGCAAATGTTTCGGATGATCTGACTCGTGATTATGAGAAAACAAATTGTGAATTTCATTTGAAAATAATTGATATTCAGTTTGTTGTGCGAGGAACGGAAGGTTTTGGACTGAGTCAGCAGGTTGGAAGTAAAATTGTCAGGGCATACAATATTAAAAGTGATGTAATGTTGATCAGACCGGCAGAAGAAAAGGTTGTTTCTTCTACTCCAGGACGGTTTTTTGTATTCTTTCCTGGGGATCCGCACCGACCTTGTATGACAGTAGGTGCAGAGAAATCGCAAGTGAAGAAAGTGGTTGCAAAGATTAAAACAGAATAAATCTAATGGCTAAATTCCGGATATCATTCATGAAATTTAGAATGAGTTGGAAGAGAGCAGGCAAGTTACTTTTACTTGCTGTTTTTTTGATATTCTTGTTGGTATTAACTGCAAATCTTATTATTCAACAAAGTTCGAAGAAATATATTTATTCTGATTTAAGTAAAATCCCGGTTAATAAAGTGGGAATGTTATTAGGCTGTTCCAAGTACATCAGAGGTGGGCAACCGAATTTATATTTTAATTACAGGATCGAGGCAACAGTGGCATTGTATAAAGCAAAAAAGATAAAGGTGATTGTTGTAAGTGGCGAAAATAGCCGGGAAGATTATAATGAATCGCAAGATATGAAGATTGCATTAATGCAGGCAGGAATCCCGGAGAATGTGATTTATCTGGATTATGCGGGTTTCAGGACTCTGGATTCAGTTGTTCGTTTAAACAAAATATTTGGTCAGAGTAGTTTTACTATTATTTCGCAAAAATTCCATAACGAAAGAGCTGTATTTATTGCCAGGAGTAAGGGGCTGAATGCTGTTGCATATAATGCCAAGGATGTGGGGAAATATATGGGATTCAAGACGAAAGTACGGGAAAAGTTTGCGAGAGTGAATTTGTTTGTAGATATGCTGACAGGGAAGGAGCCGAAATTTTTAGGAGAACCGATAAAAATTGAATAAATAAAAAAACAAAATGAGTACAGGATTAATTTTAACACTTTCAGGAATAGCACTTGTTATTATTATAATAATAGGTATGTATAATAAGTTGATTTCGCGTAAAAATACTGTTGATTATGCTAATGGTGCTGTGGATGCAATGTATAAACAGAGATTTGATCTGATTCCTAATCTTGTGTCTGCTGTAAAGCAATATATGCAACATGAGAGCGGGTTGTTGGAACGATTGACCGGATTGAGAACGCAAGCTGTTTCCGGTACTAATCTAACTTCACAGGAACGTAATGCTCTCGATCAACAATTGGGTCAGGCAATCAAAACATTTAATATTGCAGTTGAAAACTATCCTAATTTGAAAGCCAGTGAGCAGTTTAGTCAATTGCAGGCTTCTCTTAATGAGTGTGAAGCACAACTGGCAGCCGCTCGTCGTACATACAATGCGGCTGTAGTGGATTATAATAATGCTGTTGAAATGTTTCCAACAAACATCATGGCAGGTATGATGAATTATAAAACCAAAGAAGTATTAACTATACCACAACAGGAACGCATTAATCCTGATGTTGCTAACCTGTTTGTATAAAAAACATGAATACCGGGGCTTATTCTTCAGTTGATCAATCGGTTGATAGTGTCTGTCAGTCTTTGGTGACGCAAATGCAATCGTTGGAAGATGATCGATTGAAGGTGCGCCGGCGCACCCGGAAGTTTTGGCTTATTACTTTGTTGATTCTCATATTTGTTGGACTTTTTCTGTATTGGTATGCTACTGTCGATCTATTTGTAGGGATTCTCATAGGCGTTTATCTTATTGGAATTGCTGTTTTTTACTTTTTTTACGTCAACTCTCCGTTGAACAATTTTAAACAAAAATTCAAAGATGAGGTGATCCGGAAGTTGATACAGGGATTTTTAGAACAGTCTGTATATGAACCCAATAATAGTGTCTCTTTGTCGGAGTATAATCAATCTCAACTATTTATGCAGGGCTATGATCGTCATTCCGGTTCTAATTATGTATCCGGAGTGTCCGGCAAGACTGCAATTACTTTCTCAGAACTCCATACCGAATACAAGACGGTGACTCACACTAAAAACGGGACTCGTACTTCCTGGCATACTATAT
>JAVBUX010000227.1:0-9116 GCA_031554915.1 Bacteroidales bacterium
CGACTGTAAAGATGTTGAATATGATTGAAAATATGTAACATTGTTGTGATATAACAATTGAATTTATGAATAAGAAATTAACTATTGCACTTGTTGCGCATGATCAACGCAAAGCCGATATGGTTGAATGGGCATTATTTAATGCTGATACTTTGTCAAAACACACTCTGATTTGTACCGGAACTACAGGAGGTTTAATACGCAAAGCATTTGAGGACAAAGGAATTGATACTGAAATTATTTGTATGAATTCCGGGCCTTTGGGAGGTGATGCCGAAATTGCTGCATTGGTAGTACGTAACCAGATTAATTTGGCCATTTTCCTGATCGATGACCTGAATCCACAGCCTCATGAAGCTGATATTCAGATGTTGCTTCGTCAGTGCCGTATTCATAATGTGCCTATCGCATGTAACAGATATAGTGCAGATTTGATGATTACAAGTACATTGTGGGATAATGATGATTATACGCCATCGATGCCTCGCTATGTAAAGTTCCACAGGGATTAATTAACTTACAAAAGAATGAAATTAAATATAGCAGTATTGCCCGGTGATGGAATTGGGCCAGAGATTGTTGAGCAGGCTCTCAAAGTTACGAAAGCCATTTGTGATAAATTTGGACATGAATTGGTCTATGAACATGCTTTGGTAGGAGCTTGTGCTATTGATGCCGTAGGTAATCCTTATCCTGAGGCAACTCACGAATTATGTATGTCATCGGATGCTGTGCTTTTCGGAGCTATCGGGTCTCCTAAATACGATAATGATCCTACAGCCAAAGTTCGTCCGGAACAGGGTTTGTTGGCAATGCGTAAAAAATTGGGATTATATGCCAATATTCGTCCGGTAACAACTTTTCCATCGTTGATACATAAATCGCCATTAAGGGCGGAGTTGATTGACGGAGCTGATTTTATGTGCATCCGTGAACTTACCGGAGGAATTTATTTTGGTCGTCCTCAGGGTAGGAGTGAAGATGGTCAGACGGCATACGATACCTGTGTTTATACTGTAGAAGAAATCCAAAGGATTATTCGTCTGGCTTATAAATATGCAGAGCAACGCCGGAAGAAAGTAACGGTTATAGACAAAGCCAATGTGCTTTGTACTTCTCGTTTGTGGCGACAAGAAGCTCAAAAGATTGAAAAAGAATTTCCGCATGTAGAAACGGAATACATGTTTGTCGATAATGCTGCCATGCAGATCATCCAGTGGCCGAAACGTTTTGATGTGATGGTAACGGAAAATATGTTTGGAGATATCCTGACTGATGAGGCTTCTGTCATTACCGGTTCATTGGGGATGTTACCTTCAGCTTCGATTGGAATTCATACTTCTGTATTTGAACCGATCCACGGTTCATATCCTCAAGCTGCAGGAAAAAATATTGCCAATCCTTTAGCTACAATTCTTTCTGCAGCGTTGATGTTTGAATATGCATTTAATTTACAGCGTGAGGGAAAATTAATTCGTGATGCTGTTGATGCGTCCCTGGCTGAAAATATTGTAACAGAAGATATTGCAGAGAATGGAAAAGCTTATAGAACTACCGAAGTAGGGCAATGGATTGTTGAATATATCAAATCATAGGAATATGCTGCTTCGCCGTTTTGATTCGTTCAATAACATCTTCTTTAGCTCCGTCAAACGGCCCTGAAGCTTCGATCTTGATAGTTGCCATCGCTGCTGCAAATTCGCCTGCCGATTGAATATCAGCACCTTTAGCGCGTTGATAAAGGTATCCGGTGAGATAGGTGTCGCCACATCCGGTAGCGTCAACCACATCCGATGGTATGTATGCAGGGATCTGATAAAAAGTTTTTCCATCATAAACAACAGATCCCATGCTGCCTAGGGTGATCAATACTTCTTTGACTCCCCAGTCATAAAGCTGTTGGGCTCCTTGTTTAATATCCGTAAATCCAGTTAAAACCTCCATTTCCACTTCATTTACTTTCAGATAATGAACATGGAGGAGAACATCTTTTTTATCTTTCCAGTCGATCGCAAATACACTTTCGTTGCGAACTTCGCGTAAATATCCCTGACAATCGATTGCTACTTCCGCTTTTTGGGATAAGTATTTTACTAATTCGACCGGAAAATCATCTGCAAGTAAAGCGCCTAACAAGAAAATTTTGGAATTTACTTCTTCTATATGTTCTATTGCAAACGGATCTGCTTTAGCCAGAACACGTTGAGTTCTGTTATCCTGATTTTCTCCATAGATATTTTCAAAATAAACAGAATGTTTGCTGGTTATTGCCTTGACATTGATGCCTTTATCCTGTAGATCGTAAACGGTTTTCATTTCCGATTCGGCAAGCGATGTAACTAGTTTGAAATCAATATCGTTAAAATGCCGGATAGCATTGGAACAATAAAAAGATGTTCCACCGGGCATATATACTGTTTTTTTAGGTGTAACCACCTTATCTAATGTAATATGCCCGATGCAACAGAGGTCATGTTTTTGCATGATAATAATATGCTTGTTAAAACTCAGTATTATTTGGAGTCCTTGGGAATGGGATCACATCACGGATATTGGTCATACCAGTCACAAAAAGTACCAGACGCTCAAAACCGAGTCCAAATCCAGAGTGTGGGGCCGTACCGAATCTGCGTGTATCCAGATACCACCACAAACTATCCATTGACATATCAAGTTCATTTACACGGCTCATCAGTTTATCATAATCAGCTTCACGTTCTGATCCGCCGATGATTTCACCGATTCTTGGAAATAATACGTCCATTCCGCGTACAGTCTTGCCATCTTCATTCTGTTTCATGTAGAAAGATTTGATTTCTTTCGGATAATCGGTCATGATTACCGGACATTTGAAATGATCTTCTACCAGATAGCGCTCATGTTCGGATTGTAAATCAGTTCCCCAATACACAGGGAACTCAAATTTTTTACCGGAATTTTCAAGTATTTTGACACCTTCGGTATAAGTGAGACGAATGAAATTGTTTTGCACGACAAAATTCAAACGATTGATCAGTTCTTCATCGTACATTTTGCAAAGGAATTCGATATCATCTTTGCAATGTTCCATAGCATAACTGATTACGTATTTGAGGAAACTTTCCGCCAAATCCATGTTGTCATTTATGTCATAGAAAGCAACTTCCGGTTCGATCATCCAGAATTCAGCCAAATGTCGGGGAGTATTTGAATTTTCAGCACGGAAGGTAGGCCCAAAAGTATAAATTCCACCTAAAGCCATAGCTCCAAGCTCACCCTCCAACTGACCGGATACGGTAAGATTTGTAGCTTTACCAAAAAAATCTTCTGTATAGTCGATCTTTCCTTCTTCGGTTTTTGGAGGTTTATTCATGTCCCAAGTCGTAACCTGGAACATTGCACCGGCACCTTCAGCATCGGAGGCTGTAATAATAGGACTGTGGAAATAATAGAATCCAAGTTCATTAAAATAGCTGTGGATAGCATAAGACAGGTGGTGACGAATGCGCAGGACGGCTCCAAATGTATTGGTCCGTGGACGCAAATGTGCAATTTCTCTCAAAAATTCAAGAGAATGACCTTTTTTCTGCAACGGATAAGTATTAGGATCTGCAGTTCCATAGATTTCAATTGCAGTTGCTTGTATTTCAACAGATTGTCCTTGTCCCTGTGATTCAACTAATAATCCATCGACATTAATACATGCTCCTGTTGTGATTGGTTTTAGAAATTCTTCTCCGAAATTTTCGATATCAACTACAATCTGGATATTATTAATGGTAGATCCGTCATTAAGTGCTATAAAAGCAACTTGTTTGTTTCCCCTGCGGGTTCTTACCCAACCTTTTACATTTATAGTAGCATTGGTTGCACTACCTTTTAGTAAGTCAACTATTTTAGTCCGTTTCATTTTTATAATTAAGAATTAATCAAAAGCACCCATACGAAGCATACTTACTTCTTTTTCGTTCAAATAACGCCATTGTCCGCGTTTCAGGTTTTTCTTTGTCAATCCGGCAAAATACACACGGTCAAGTCTTGTAACATGGTATCCCAGGCTTTCGAACATCCTGCGGACAATACGGTTACGACCGGAGTGAATTTCAATACCTACCTGATCTTTGTCTGTTTCAGTTACATAACTAATAGCATCTGCGTGTATTTCTCCGTCTTCCAGCTCAATACCCTCAGCCATTTTCTGCATATCATCGACTTCAACATCTTTATCTAACCACACATGATATATTTTCTTTTTTAGAAACTTAGGGTGAGTCAGCTTGGATGCCAAATCTCCATCATTTGTAAGCAGGAGTACTCCTGTTGTATTTCTATCAAGACGTCCCACTGGGAAAATACGCTCACGGCAGGCATTTTTTACAAGATCCATAACCGTTAGGCGTTCTTGCGGATCATCAGCAGTTGTAACGCAGTTTTTCGGTTTATTGAGCAATACATAAATCTTTTGTTCCAATTGTACCGGTTTGTCGTGGAACGTTACTACATCTGCGCGTTTTACCTTAGTTCCCAATTCACTGACAGCTTCTCCGTTTACTTTTACTACACCGGCCAGGATAAATTCATCGGCTTCACGGCGAGAGCAAATACCTGCATTAGCAAGATACTTATTTAGACGAAGAGGTTCGTTCGGATCGAAGTTTTCTTCGCGATATTTCAATTGTTTTTGGAAACTGTATTTTGAATTCGGATCATAGTTGCCGCTTCCAGGTCTCTGGAATGAACGTTGTCCACCACCTTGACGGTTATATCCGCCTTGTTGACGGTTACCATATCCACCGCCTTGTTGACGGTTACCGTATCCACCGCCTTGAGGGCGATTTCCATATCCACCGCTTTGCTGACGATTACCATATCCACCACCTTGAGGGCGATTTCCGTATCCTCCTTGCTGACGATCTCCATATCCACCTTGTTGGCGATCTCCGTACCCACCTTGTTGACGATTTCCGTATCCGCTTTGCTGACGGTCTCCATAACCACCCTGTTGGCGATTACCATATCCACCTTGACGATCTCCGTATCCGCCTTGTTGACGATTACCATATCCGCCTTGTTGACGATCACCGTACGAAGGTCTTGGAGATGGTTGTACAGCATCTCCGATTCTTGCTCTGCGTTTTTTTGTAGTTCCGTCTCCTTCTTCCGAGGATGAGTCCTGTGGTCTTTCGTATGATTGTCTTTGCGAATTGTCGTATGTTCTTTGAGGTCTTCCTTGTCCATAACTGTTTTCGCGACGTTCATAGTTCCCTTCTGGTCTGGAATAGCTACCTCCAGGTCTGGAATAATTTCCTTGTCCTTGGCGGCGTTCGTAGTTTCCACCTTGGTTTCCATACGGACGATTGTACGACCGTTGTTCATCATTGCCATAATTTTGATATGGTCTTTTTTCGCGATTTTGTTCGTCATCGCTTTTTCTTTCATAACTGTTACGAGGTCTCCACTCGTCTCTTTCTGTAGTCATTGTTTTGATGAATTAGAATTGTTTTTAATTGTGTAACCTCACGGTTACGTTAGTATTAACGTGATTTTATTTTATAATCCGGTGTAATTTTGAGGTGTTATGGCTTTTAGTTCCTTTTTAACACTATCATTTACATCCAAAGTATCGATAAACTCCCGAATGGACTCACCCGTAATTTTTGAATTTGTACGAGTTAAAGCTTTCAGGGCTTCGTAGGGTTTTGGGTAACCTTCGCGACGTAGTATTGTCTGAATCCCTTCAGCTACTACAGCCCAAGCATTATCCAAATCATTTCCAATAGCTTGTTCATTCAGTAAAAGTTTGTTCAAGCCTTTCAATATGCTATGTAGAGCAATTAATGTATGTGCAAACGGAGTTCCGATATTTCTCAATACTGTAGAATCCGTTAAGTCACGTTGTAAGCGGGATATCGGAAGTTTGAACGATAGGTGTTCAAATAAAGCATTTGCAATTCCGAGATTTCCTTCTGCATTTTCGAAGTCGATCGGATTTACTTTGTGTGGCATTGCTGATGACCCGACTTCTCCTTCTTTAATCTTTTGTTTGAAGTATTCCATCGAGATGTATTGCCAAAAATCACGTACCATATCGATCAAAATGGTATTGATCCTTTTTAATGCATCGAAGAGTGCAGCCAGATTATCGTAATTTGAAATTTGGGTAGTCCATTCTTCGCGTACCAGTCCCAGTTTTTCACTGACAAATTTATTCCCGAATTCTTTCCAGTTATATTCCGGATACGCAATCTGGTGGGCATTATAGTTTCCTGTAGCCCCTCCAAATTTAGCGGACAGGGGTACCTCTTTCAATAAATTCAATTGTTGTTCCAAACGACTGACAAATACCATTACTTCTTTTCCCAAGCGGGTAGGAGAGGCCGGTTGGCCATGTGTTTTAGCCAGCATGGGGATATTGTTCCAGTCGGCAACCTTTGTTTTAAGGATTCCAATGACTTCCGACAATAATGGATAATAATCTTTTTCCAGAGCATCTTTAACCGACACGGGAACAGAGGTGTTGTTTATATCCTGAGAAGTAAGTCCAAAGTGAATAAATTCTTTATCTTTCTCCAACCCCAGCAAGTCAAATTTTTCTTTGATGAAATATTCAACAGCCTTTACATCGTGATTGGTTGTTCTCTCTATTTCTTTGATTCGTTGTGCATCTTCCAGTGAGAAATTGCGATAGATATTGCGTAATGGCTCATGCAATTTTCCATCAGTCTCTTTTAACTGTGGTAATGGTAATTCACAAAGTGCTATAAAATATTCTATTTCAACAAGTACCCTGTATTTGATCAATGCAAATTCGGAGAAATATGCTGAGAGGTTTGAAGTTTTTTCACGATATCGACCGTCAACGGGAGATATCGCTGTAAGTTCGTTCAATTTCATAAAAGCCTGAAGACTAATTCTAGTATTGTTATATTTAACTACAAAGGTAGTAAATCTTTTTATAAAAAGGGGAAATTGCAAATAAAAAAAAACTTCCTTACAGTGTACTGAAGGAAGTTTTTGTATTGTAGAATATATAAAACTGTAATTATTTATTTGAAATAATCTTTTACAGCTTCGTTTGGTACCATTTCTTCTCTGAAAGTGTAAGCTCCTGTTTTTTCGGATTTTACTACTTTTATAACTTTGGAATATGAACGTCCTTCGGACTTTTCACGATATCCTGCAACGGTCTTTTTTGCCATGTTTTAAAGGATTTTACTTGATTTCTTTATGTACTGTCATTTTCTTCAATACCGGATTGTATTTTTTTAATTCCAATCTGGCGGTAGTATTCTTTCTGTTCTTCGTTGTAATATAACGAGAAGTTCCCGGCATACCACTTTCTTTGTGTTCGGTACATTCGAGAATTACTTGAACTCTGTTTCCTTTTGCTTTCTTAGCCATTGTCTTGTGTAATTAAAAATTTTAAGAATCCTTTTTCGGCTGCACTTTTGATAGCAGCATCCAAGCCTATTTTGTTAATGGTACGCAGACCATTGGCTGAAATGTTCAGACAGATTGTGGTATCTTGTTCCACCCAATAAAATTTCTTTCTGAATAAGTTGACGTTGAATTTTCTTTTTGTTTTGCGGTTTGAATGCGAAACATTGTTGCCAACCATTGCTTTTTTTCCTGTAATTTGACAAACTCTTGACATCTCTGTTATATCTTTTTAATTATTTCTACAATGTATATGAGCATAGTACTCCATAATGAGGGTGCAAAGTTACGCGATTATTTTTTATTTGCCAAATATTTTTACAGATAAATTTTTGCATTCCCGAAATTGCCTTTTTTTAAGATCCAAAAGGAGATAAAATATGTTATATAACAGATATTTTTTTTATTTTTAAAAAAAAGTGGTACCTTTGCAACGAATTTATTTACAGGCATATATTGTAAGTAAGGTTATTAAATAAAAAACAAAACGCAATGAAAGAAAAAATTGGTAACAATGCTGGCCTTGTCTGGAACGCACTGATCGGGCAGTCAGCAATGAACTTGAAAGACGTAAAAAAGCAAACAAAATTAACAGAAAAAGATTTGTATGCTGCTCTTGGTTGGTTAGCTCGTGAGGAGAAAATAACTTTCTCCGAAGATGCTAATGGCGACATTTTTGTCGTATTGGCTTAATCTAAAGACTTTACTTTTCTCAGCCATATATTTAGGCTGTCCTTCAGAACAGGAGAATCTTTTCTAATCGCCCAAGCTTGGAATTGTGAGAAACTAATTTCCGTTTCCACGTCGATTTGAGGAAGGTTTTTCCTGTTTTTTATTGCTATTTCCTTATCTGCAACTGTGAAATTAATTTCTCCGTTTGCCACTTTCCGGATCAGTTGTTCGGAATTACAGCCTTTCTCTTCAGTAATATAAATGGTGTCGGCAATCTCTTCTGCCAGGTTTTTTATACGTAAAATATTGGGAGAATTTTCAGGAATACATAATGTTGTTTTTGCCAGTTCTATCTGGTTTCGTATCGGTTTGATATTGTTGTTGTATTTTGCATTTCGTTGTACGAGAACTTGTTTGCTTCTTTCTATCGGATCGGTGAAGGCAATTGTTTTTTTTGTTTCTGAAGTTATAGGTATATTTCTGGCGATGATATCATATTTTAGTTCTTCCAGTCCACGTATTGATTCTTCCAGACTATTTTCAATATGAATTTCAACTTTCAATCCGGAAATATTTTCTATCGATTTGCATAATGCGTATTGCGTTCCTGCTATCGTATCGTCCGTGTTATAATAACCTACCGAGTTGTAGTCTGTTACTATTCTCAATACATTTTCTTTCCGGATTTCAGAATAATCTCGTGTATTTGATTTTTTTAAAGCTAACCAAATTGAAAACATGGTTATGAGAGCTAGTCCCAATAAAACAAAATAAAGAGGAAGTAGTTTTTTTGTATTCATAACTCATAAAATGAAAGAAATGAAGAAATAGGCGACTAATTATTAAAGTCCCAGGAAAGTCCGAATCTGAAAGTTTGTGGATTCAGAGGATAGTGTGGCATGGAAAAATATTCCGGAGGATTGATAAATGACGCGCTCAGGTTATAAAATTCCACAAAAAAACGGGTGTATTTCAGGTGACAATTAATATATCCGCTGATTATCGGGTAATTACCAACTTTGACTTTG
>JAVBUX010000090.1:0-8666 GCA_031554915.1 Bacteroidales bacterium
AACTAACAAATCGAACGGTCAACTGGACAGGGGATCTTGAAAAATTTATGGTCAATTCTGACTCCCAATTACAGTTAAATGCTCTCAAAGAAACAGGAACAGCAATCCTTGCAACTCCATCTTCGCTATCAAAAAATACTGTTTGGGAGTTCTGGGGAAAATTCGGATTCAATCCCTCATCATCTAACTACGCAAAAATCTATCTAACAGGTAATTCAAAAAATCTAGATGAAAAATCAGGATGTTTATTTGTCCGAATCGGACACACCAACAAAAATTTTTGTCTGATAATAAATGATGGAAATTCGGAAAAAACATTGGTTACAGGAGCTAAAGACAGGCTTAACAACTCATCACCTTCCTTTAAAATTAAAGTATTATTAAGTAAAAAGGGGAGAATCGAGCTTTATTCCAAACTGGATAATGAAGCTGAATACACTTTGGAAGGAAATGCTTTGATTAACAATATTGAAAGCTCTTACTTCGGGTTATTTTGTCAATATACATCGACCAGAAGCTCCTTATTTTATTTCGATGATATTGAAATTCGTGAAATGTCGGAGGATGAGAATAAATTTTGCGATCAGAAATACGGAGATGATATCCTCATTGAAACTCCTGCTTCTTTTGATATCATTTTCAATGAAATTATGTTCAATGCTCCTGCCGAAAGTGAAGAATACATTGAATTATACAACCGGTCGGACAAATCAATCGATCTGAAACAATTGAGTCTCACGACAAAAAAATCAGATGGCTCATTAAACAAAGCATATCCTGTTACTTCAAATACAGTGACGCTGGAACCCAAAGACTATGTTGTAATATCCCGGAATACAAATGCCGTATGCTCTTATTTTTCATGCAGAAGTTCTTCCATTATGATTGAGATGAGTAATACACCCATATTGAATAATACCGGAGCTGATTTAGTGTTACAGAACAATCTTACTGAAAAAACAATAGATGAATTTGTTTATTCCGAGAAAATGCACGATCCGGCAATCAAAGATAAAAAAGGAGTTGCATTGGAAAGAATCAACCCTAACAAAGACAGCAATGACGTAAATAACTGGACTTCAGCCACATCCTCAAGTAATTTCGGAACTCCGGGATATATCAATTCCCAGCACAATAAAAATCCTGATACAAATACCGGAAATGAATTAACCCTAGTATATCCTGAATTTCATTTAGGAAATAGTACTTATGAAATACGTTATCATTTCGATAGACCGGGAAATCGATGTCGAATAATGCTTTTTGATTCTATGGGGAGAATGATAAACCGGATCGCAAACAATGAAATCCTGGGAATAGACGGTTGTTTGTATTTCTATGGGAATAATGGCTCCGGACAAGCATTACGACCTGGGGTGTATATTGTCTATGCAGAGGTATATTCGGATACCGGATATTTCAAAAAATACAAAATTCCGGTAGTGATAAAGTGATCTAATTAAATTCTGGGTTCACGGTAAATGGTAAACGGTAAACAAAGTCATGCGAATCCCATCACGACTCACGCAGTGATGGGATTCGCAGAAAATTACTTCTTCGAATATGAATATGGTGCTGAATCCGGACTGATTCCTCGTTGTTTATTCGGTTGAGCATCCATTTTGAACTGGATACTTCCACCTTTTTTCAACTCATCGATTACGAAATAATTTTTACCGTAAATCTTACCGTTCATGTTAATGCTTTGTACATAAACGTTTTTATTATTATTTTCTACTGATCTGATTATCAGACTTTTTCCATTCTGAAAATGTAAAGTTGCTTTTGAAAACAATGGAGAACCGATAACATACTGACCGCTACCAGGACATACAGGATAGAAACCAAGCGCTGAGAAAACATACCAGGCCGAGGTCTGACCGTTATCTTCATCACCACAATAACCATCAGGAGTAGCAGAATACAGCTTATTCATTACGTCACGAAGATGATATTGAGCTTTCCATGGCTCTCCGGAATAATTGTAGAGGTAGATCATGTGCTGAATCGGTTGATTTCCGTGAGCATAATTACCCATATTCATAATCTGCATTTCTCTAATTTCGTGGATAGTACCTCCATAATAACTGTCATCAAAAATTGGGGGCAATGCAAATACTGTATCCAACATGGTATTAAACATTTCATTTCCTCCCATAAGATCGATCAATCCTTGTGGATCATGGAAAACAGACCAGGTATAGTGCAAGGCATTTCCTTCTGTAAAATCCCCTCCCCATTTGAATGGACTGAATGGATCATTGAATTTTCCATCCTCCTTCTTTCCACACATCAGGTTGTAATCTTTACGGAACAGGTTGCGATAGTTCTGACTTCTCTTTTCATACACATCTATTTCACTCTGAGGACGATTCAACGCTCTACCAACCTGATAGATGCACCAGTCGTTGTACGCATACTCCAAAGTACGGGCTGCACTTTCGTTGATCTTCACATCGCAGGGCACATAACCCAATTTGTTATAATATTCATAACCGGCCCTGCCTGTAGAATATACTTTAGGATGTTGATGATTGGCCGAATAAACCAAACCTTCCCATAAAGCATTGGTATCCTTCACTTTAACCCCTTGCAGGAATGCATCAGCAAGAATCGATGCAGAGTTGTTTCCAACCATACAGGAACGGTGTCCTGGGCTGGCCCATTCCGGGAAAAAGTTACTTTCTCTGTAAGTATTGATCAATCCTTCCTGAATCTGTGCATTCGTTTCCGGATACATCAGGTTCAAAAGTGGAAATAAGCAACGGAAAGTATCCCAGAAACCACTGTCAGTAAACATATAGCCCGGCAAAACTTGTCCGTTATACGGGCTGTAATGTACTACCTGCCCATTTTTATCAATTTCGAAAAATTTACGAGGGAATAACAATGATCGATAAAGACATGAGTAAAATGTACGGTACTGATCAAGACTTCCGCCTTCAATCTCTATTTTTCCAAGTTCCTTATTCCAAGCTGCTTTTCCAGCCTCAGCAACAGTTTCAATCGGATCATTTTTCAATTCTTTTAAATTCAACTCAGCTTGTTCAAAGCTAATGAAAGAAGAAGCCACTCGAACATTGACTTGTTTCTTTTGTTTACACTGTA
Organism: Bacteroidales bacterium; assembly: GCA_031554915.1. GTDB lineage: Bacteria > Bacteroidota > Bacteroidia > Bacteroidales > Azobacteroidaceae > BNXB01. Next base: position 3,109 of record JAVBUX010000090.1, read on the forward strand.
TTCCGATAACTGCACCTACATGCTTTTCCGATTTTTCAGAAGCTCCTTTCTGGATCTCATTGTTTGCAAAAATCTCAGCAGAAAAGAATGGTTCTTCAAATTGGATAATAAAATAGTTCTTGAAATTTTCAGGAACACCACCACTATTTCTGGTTGAATAACCGATAATCTGATTTTTTTCAGGAACCAGTTTGATATATGAACCTCTGTCAAAAGCATCAATTACCAGGAAAGCACTGTCGGTCTGAGGATACGAAAAACGGAAAACGCACGCTCTATCTGTCGGAGCAAATTCCGCAAACACGTCATGATCAGCCAGATAAACACTATAATAATAAGGCAATGCTGTTTCTGCCTTATGCGAGACCCAGCTGGCACGATCGTGTTGTTCAAATACCTTTTTACCGGTCACCGGCATAATAGAAAATTGACCGTAATCGTTGATCCATGGACTGGGCTGGTGAGTCTGCTTAAAACCTTTAATTTTTTGTTCCAATTTGCCGTTAGGAAACAAACCGCCATAGCAATAAGTCCAACCATTTCCCATATCGTTCATTTGCGGAGTCCAAAAATTCATTCCCCATGGACGAGCAATTGCCGGATAAAGATTTCCGGTTGATAAGGCGTGAGTAGATTGAGTTCCCATTCTGGGACTCGCATACTGAACCGGATTATCAATCGCCATCAAAGGCAATAACACCAGGCTAGTTAATAGAGTTAGAATTGTTCTTTTCATGTTATCATTATTGTTAATTAATTACCAATTTATTTGAACAGAGACACCCTCCGGATTATTTTCAAACTTAACCAAACACGTTTTAGATTGGCTATCCCATAAATAGCTAGCATCCTTCATTTCTTGTCCCAAATGATTTTTTATAACGACCTTTTTCGGTTTTCCGGGAAGATATACTCTGGAAACATTAGTTGTATTTTCAGGGCTTTTCGCCACAAAGGTATATAAATGTTCTTTGGAAACCTCATCATATATCCTAGAAGCGCCACAAAGCACCTTTGGCTGATTTTTTATTCCTTTAAGAGAATAGAGGAATGACTGCTCCCCAGGATTAACCGTTTTTGTTTTTACAACAGGAAGTTCCGGATCGAACAAATCAATATATAATCCATTAATTTTCAAAGGATTGGCACTTACACTTTCATCTACAGCAGAAGCAATCACATACGGACCTCTCTCCAGGTAGAAACTATTTTTAATCTCTAAACTGCTTCCTTTAGATGCAACTTTATAAGCTTTTTCAATCATTGAAAAGTATTTCTGATCGTTATTCGCTTTTAATACGAAATCCTTAGGATCTTCTCTGAGGACATATACCATCCCCTTTCCACAAGCATATTCGCCTTCAGCAGAATCTTTTACAATCCCCAACTTTTCAAACAAGTGATCGGAAGGCACAGCATAGTGATTTCCGTTTGTATTCCACCATTCCATAACCGATTGATAAGGATCGATATCTTTACCACAATACACAAGAACACCTCCGTTTTTAACCCATTGAGCAATATAATTATGATACTCCGGATTCAGAGGTTTCATGTTGGAATAGGATAAAACCAAGACTTTCAGGTTTTTCCAGGTGTTTTCATAAGCTGTATTCTCAATATGAGCCGTTTCAACAGGAATTCCTCTCTTCAACAAAGGAAATGTTTGTCCATAGAAATTCGAAAAACGGGGGTCTTCATATCCTGCATGAGTAGGGAAGCGCTGAAACATCAACGAGTTAGACATCATAACAGCAATCCCTTGTGTTCCACTTACTTTATTATCAGATAAAGGCATGTCATTCAGAGAATTAATCATTACTTGCATCTGAGTGGAATAAAAACGAGGGATTTTTGCCTTTTCAGAAGCACTCGATTTTGTACGATACAAACCTTCATAAATACGATCAGGCCAAGGCATTACTTCATAATCTCCAATCATCGGATATAGTAGCTGGGCAGTAAAAGTAGCCTGATAATTTTTCTTATAATCTTCCCAATCTTTTCCGGCATTATCTTCGATAGGATCAGTCAAAAAGAACATCTTACGGCCTGTAGGGCGTGTCATAGACTCCATAGAACCATATTCAAGAAAAGCATTTTCAAACACACGTTCTTTCTCAACTCCATTGTAATATGTTTTTTCACGCGATGTACCCGTCCAAACCTGAGCAATATAACCATCCACACAGGAAAGTGAGGCCAGACTGGCTTCCGGACTAACGATTTGCCATGAAGAATAATTTACCAGAGAATGTGTCGGAACATAACATCTTACATTCATCCCTTTTGTCTTACCATATTCTTTTGCGTATGTAAACACCTCATCCAGGGCATTATAATACAGTTCGTATTTCAATTTATTTGCCAGATAAGTGTTCTCTGGAGATTCATGCTGAGGTCTCCACGGAAAGCGATAATATTTCTGCCATTCTTTCTTAAACGCTTCGCTATATCCGGCACGCATCCAGAACTCAGGCTCTTCCAAATAGATCGCATCAATTCCGGCATCGATTACCCGGCGAATATGTTTTTCCTTTATATATTGAATAAAAGAAGCAGTAGGGACAATATACGGAACCATGTGACCGTGCCAGATTGTATCTCCTTTTTGAGTTACCTGACCTTCACCAAGGTGATTGATTCCATCCCATTGTCCGGTAAAATAATCCTGATACTCACCCCAGGCAATACCCGTCATAAAATGGGCCGTGTATCCACGATCACGCCAGGATTTCACACGATCTTCAAAGGAGACTTTTTTCCCTCTTTCAGAAGGATTTCCTCCTATCCCATAAATAATTGCAGCATCAGCTCTGACATCAATCGATGGTCTCCAGGGCTGAGCAACCTGAAAAACTGTTTTTTCTTTCGTTTTCTGAGCTTGAAGTTGGACGCTAAAAGATATAAAGCCTAAAACAACCAACAGTAGTGAATTTTTTATTACTTTCATAAATTTATTGTTGTATAACCTCATTTTTTTCTACATACCAGATAAATGTTCGGATATTCTTCCGGTTCATTTGCTCCAAAAGCCGGGCATAACGCTGCATTTGTTTCTTATGCTCCGACCGGGGTTCCCCGAATTTATAGTCGATAATTAATGTTTCCTCATCTGAAAATAAGACTCTGTCCGGACGTTGAGTGGTAACTTCGCCATTTTCCTCTACCAGAACAGCGCATTCTGCATACGTTTTATATTTTCCGGAAAACCAATTTTCTACTTGAGAATCAGCAATACATTGTTTTACTTTTTGTAAATATTCCCCCTTTTCACCGGGTAAAATGACTCCTTCAAAAATAAGTTTGTCCACTGCCACCGGAATATCATCAAGAGTTTTGATATACGAAAACAAAGAGTGCATAATGTTTCCGTGCAAAACATAATCCTCTTTCGATGGTAAGTCAGGATTTACAAATTCCCGGGATTTATTCGATTGCTTAAAAATCGATTTATCGATATTAAAAGCTTCCGAAACGAAATCAGACTCAACCTTCTCAGGAATGGTTTTTAAAATATTCTCGCTGGTATTCTCTTCTTTTTTCAAGCGGGCATCCAAAGAACCACTTTGATAATGTAACGAATCTTCATCAAATATGCCATCTACTTTATTCGCCAAAATCTGAAGCAAATCCGAAACCTTTTTGATGTCGTCATGCGATTCCAATTTCTTCTTATTCTTGGATAGAATCAGCAGGTTATGCTCCGCCCGTGTAAATGCGACATACAGAAGATTCAGATTGTCGATCCAACTCTGTGCAGTTTCCTTCCTGTATTCTTCTCTGAAAACCGTATCAAACATTTTGTGGGAGTATTTCACCGGAAGTAGTTCCAAATCATATAAACCTTCTTTGGAGCCACACCATACTACCGGATTTTTTTCCGGAAAAATATCCCAATCACAAAACGGTAACAATACTGTATGAAATTGTAATCCTTTAGATTTATGAATAGTCATCGCCCGTACACCATCAACAGAAGCACCCGATGATACTGATTTAAACTGTAATTCTTCATCCCAGAATTTCAGGAAAGCATGAATATCCGATACGGCATCACGCAGGTAATTACCTGTTGCATCATAAAATGCAAACAAATAACCGTTTTGTTTTTCTATATTCTTAAGTTCCAAGAAACGATATAAATGTCCGACTAATTCCAATAACGGCAAACGAGTCAGTTCTTCCGGCAAGGAAAAGCTTGTATTTAGTTGGTACTGATTCAAATAGAAATCAAGCTTGGCACGAAATACCGGATTCTGAGGATCAATCAAGACTCTCAAGGCTTCAATTATTATTCTCAGAACAGGTGACGATCCCAATTGGAAAGCCTCATCAGAAACAATGTTCAGATAATGATTTGCAGTCAATTCCGGATATTCTTCTCTTTGAGATGCCAGATATTCAGCAATGGCGATGATACTTTTGTTTGTTCGCGTCAAAATGCAGATTTTGTTCGCGGGAATTCCTGAATCCGACATTTCTTTGATCTGATCAAAAAGTTTTGCAAGAACCAACCAATTGTAATTCGTTTCCTCCGATTTATCATCCGAAATAAAGTCTATCGAGACATATCCAAAATCTTCTTCTTTTTTTGTTTCCTGCACTACATCGGAGGGAGAATAGGCATTTGGGAATGGAGATCCTGTTGTTTCCCCAAATAATGAAGTATATTTCTCATTCAAGACTGCAGAGGCCTGTATGAAAAAATGATTGTTGAAATTGATAATTGTTTTTTCACTCCGGAAATTATAAGCCAGGTTCAAGGGTTGAATCCCCAATTCGTCTCCTATTCCTCCGAGGATACTCCAGTCGCCGTTTCTCCAACGGTAAATCGACTGCTTCACATCCCCTACGATCATACTGAAATAGTTGTTCGCAAGGACTTCCGAGAGCAGGGATTTGAAATTTTTCCACTGTAAACGCGATGTATCCTGAAATTCATCGATCATAACGTGTTTGATCTCGGCCCCTATTTTTTCGTAAACAAATGATGTATCCGAATCATCAATCATTTTATTGAGGAACAGAGCAGTATCCGAAAGCATAAACCTGTTATTTTCAGTATTCTGCCGACTGATCTCATTTGTGATGTCCCAGATCAACCCTAATTGATGGATGTTTTGGGTAATCATCCGCGAAGTATCATATCTACGAAGATTATCTAAAGTTTTGTTTAAGAGAGGAATAAAACGTGAGTCTGCCAATGCGATAACCTCATCCTTTTTCTTTGTCTTTGCTGAAGGCCACTTTGTCGCTTCCGAACAGCAATCATGGACTACAACACTTCCGGCATTAGCATTTTTAAAATCTCCTCCAGAAAGTTTACTTAAAAAATTAAGTACAACACCATTACGATTGAAATCTCCGGATTCCAGATGATGTTCATCTAAAATTTTAGCGATTTCATCGTAAGTATTTTTAAAAAAATCTTTACAATCCGATTGAATTTTTGAATGAAATTCTTTTATTTTTTTAAATATTGAAGTATTTCCTTCCAACTGAGACTTCAAAATATACTCATGCTCATGAAAATATTCATTGAAGATAAACCTGCT
>JAVBUX010000238.1:0-7544 GCA_031554915.1 Bacteroidales bacterium
TGGTATATCCTCTGATATCCCTGTTACCGACATAGTTCTGTCCAACAAAAGGAAGTCCCCCGAGTCCGACATTCATTGATGCACGAGAAGCCAAAACTTTAGAATGGTCGATCCGTTTATAAAAATTAAATTCAAAATACATTTTATAATACGTATCTATATTCTCCATCCAATTAGGAAAAAAATTAAATCTCACCGATGAATTGACTCCTTTTGATGGATTGTAAGGACTATCCCTGGTATCAAACATGGTACTGAAAGCCAGCGAATTCATCCAACTCACACTGATAGAATCCGGCATTGGATCGGGAAAATCCACATCTAAATGTGATTTGAATATTTGTCCTCCCAAACCTAAATAAAGTTGATTCCAAACACGTACAGAAGGCATGACAAACAAAAATCCTCCATGATTATTGTAAGGCACTTCCACATTTGCATTATCTAATTGTTCATAGGTTTGAAAATTACTATTCATATATCCCCCTCCGATCATCAACCTGTAGTTATCTTCTGCAAAAAATAAATTTCCCATGGCTGCAGCATGCCAGTTTTTCTTTGTTGTATATTTTCCCATTAACATCACACTGGAAGGCTTAGTTCCCGATTTATCACTTAGTTTAAAGAACCCCATTCCGATAGCACCGAACCCTGTGCCTTTCGAGCGATCGAAAGAAAGCAAAGGCAGACCTGCAAAACTGATCTTTGGGGACTGTTTTGCAACTTGGTTATTATCAGCTATAGAATCCGTTTGATTCTCTTGTGCATAGCCGGAACTCAATATAAAAATAGAAATAATAGTTAGAAAAATACTTTTATTAGCCATGAGGTTATAATCTTAATTATTATATTAAGGAAACAAAATTTCAAAATAAAAAGTTTTGTTATATAATGCATGAAAGAGAATAAAATCTTTGTCTTTTTGGATATGTATAACAATAACAGAACAATATCTGGAGAATATTTTGTAATTTTGCGGCGATTTTCATCATTGTGAACATGAAAAAAAGACTTCTTTTCCTGATTTTCATCTTATTCAACAGCATATTTTCCTCCATCTATGCCATTTCCGGCGATAGTACTCAAATCAGTTTGCTAACAGTAATGCCTCGTCCTAATGCAGTCTATACCATGTATGGACATACTGCAATCCGGATTGTTAATCATTCTGCAAAAATAGATGAAGTCTTCAATTATGGTATGATGGATTTCAGTGCTCCGGGATTTTTGTATCGTTTCGTAATGGGAAAACCCTATTATTCAATTGGTGAAGAACCGTTCATTTTTTTTGAGCCCGATTATATAACAGGGCAAGCCACAGTGATAGAACAAGTCTTGGATATTCCTTCAAAAGAAAAGGAAGAAATAATCAATTTTTTGATTATCAACATGCAGCCACAGAATCGAGGATATTTATACAATATCTTTTTTGACAACTGCTCTACCCGTCCTCGTGATATAATAGAAAAATACTGTGGGGGAGAATTAGTTTATACTGAAGATAACAAAAATACGACAATAAGGGATCTTGTTCACGAATGTACGGCGCCGTACCCATGGATAACTTTTGGAATCGATCTGATTATCGGTAGTGGAGCCGATTCAACCATATCCAAACGTACAAAGTTGTTCCTCCCTATCGAATTAATGAAAGCGTTGGATAAAGCATCTGTAGTTGATGAAAACCTGCAACAACGCCCTATTGTCTCATCCACTGAAACAATTATCAGTAACAAACCTGTAGATCCGCCGAAATCATGGAGTAACCCTATGAAATTAGGGATTGTAATGGTTATCCACTGTTTGGTTTTTGCAATTATCGGATACTTCAAAAGAAAAACTTTTCGATTCTTTTATGCTTTGATGTTCCTGAATGTTGCTATTGCCGGATGCATTGTTGCATTCGTGGCTTTTATATCCTTACATCCGTGTACATCATACAACTGGAACCTTTTATGGGTGCATCCTCTACACTTCATCCCTGTAGTCGGATACTTTTTTAAGAAAACTTATAGGTTTATACGATGGTATCATTGGAGTAATTTTGTACTTTTGTCGGGTGTTTTACTGGGATGGCATTTTAGCCCGCAAGAATTGAATATAGCTTGTATTCCTTTTATTATTTGCCTTTTGATTAGCTCTGGATACAAACTACTCATTGATAAAAAGTTAGAGAAAAAATGAACAAACTCATATCGTCCCTAATTGCCATTTTCACTATCGCCGGAGCTCATGCACAACATCCGGCAGATGTTCCGAAATTGGTGGTTACCATTACTGTAGATCAATTACGTGGGGACTATCTCCAATATTTAAGTCCTTCGTTTGGAGAACGTGGATTCAAGCGTCTTTTGAATGAAGGACTTGTATATCACCAGATGCAATACGACTTTCCAAATGTCAACCAGGCATCTTCTATAGCAACCCTTTACACAGGAACTTACCCTTACAGCCACAACATTACAGGGAACAAAAAATACGATTTTGAAAGCAAACGGGAGCTCTCTATCATCTATGATAAAGATTACATCGGAAATTATACTTCCGAAAATTTCTCTCCTCTTGCTCTGACTGCATCAACCATCGGAGACGAATTAAAAATGGCTTCTAATGGGAAAAGTGATGTTTTTTCTATTGCTCCGAATGCTGTAGCTTCGTTGCTTTCTGCAGGACGATACGCCAATGCAGCTTTCTGGCTGGACGATTACAACGGTAAATGGGCAACAACAACTTATTACAAAGGAATCCCCTGGTATGTAGACCGCTACAATAATTCGGAAATTACAATCAACAAATCAGATGCTCTGTGGGCCCCTGCTCTTACCAGCTATGGAGCTTTTCCATACACCAAAAGTACGACTCCTTTTAAATATGATTTCATCAGAGGAGATAAAGATAAATACCTGAAAATCAAACAAACACCTCTGATTAACTCAGAAGTAACCGCTTTAGCAACTAAATTTTTTGAATTTGCTGATTTTGGAAAACGAGTCAATCCGGACCTTCTTTCAATCACTTATTACGCAGGAAATTACAACGGAAATGGAAATGATGAATATGGATGGGAAATACAAGACTCTTATTACCGTCTGGATAAAGAAATAGAACGTATATTAGATCTGATAGATCAAAAGGTTGGTCTTAAAAATACATTGGTTGTATTGACCTCCACCGGATACTTCGAATCCAACACAGATCGCCTCTCCGGATTCAAACCAGCAGGAGAATTTTTCCCAAGCCGTTGTACTGCACTACTCAATATGTATCTGATGGCTATACACGGACAAGCCAATTGGGTACTCGGATATTACGATAATCAGATTTACTTGAATAAAAAGTATATCGATGATCTCAAACTGGATTGGGCTGCCATTCTAAAGGAATCGGCGGATTTCGTATCGCAATTCTCTGGAGTACAGGATGTTGCAACATCTTCTGAGATGATTTTTGAAGAACAGGCGGCGGGTAGAAATGCTTTCCGCCGTGGAATGAGCAAAAAACTCAGCGGACATATCTTCATAGAGCTACAACCGGGATGGGTAGTGGTCAACGAAAATAGTCCGGAAACTAAAATCACACAAAACAATGCAGTTATCTCTCCGCTGATCTTTTTCGGAAACAATATACCTAAGCAACACGTTTATAGGCCGATAAAAGCAGTGGAAGTGGCGCCGACCATATCTCATGTATTGAGGATCAGACCACCAAATGCATGTAAAGAAATACCTTTGCAAGAGTTCCTATATTGAATTTATGCAAAAACTTATTACTTTAAACTTACAACTTATTACTTAAAAAAATAAAAAAATAAAATATATTATGGGTTTCAATGACGTATTATCAAAACTGTTTGGGAACAAGGCCCAACGCGACTTAAGAGAAATAAATCCTTGGGTGGAAAAGATCAAAGCGGTTTATCCCTCTATTGAAAAATTATCAAATGATGAATTACGAGCAAAAACCGATGAAATAAAGCAACGGATACAAGATGCCGTAGCTAACGAAAAAGCTAAAATTGCAGAATTGAAAGCAGGTATCGAGGATATGGAGCTTGAAGATCGTGAAAAAGTCTGGGCTGAAGTCGATAAAATCGAAAAAGATATCCTTGAAAAATATGAAAAGGTATTGGACGAAGTTCTTCCTGAGGCCTTTGCTATTGTAAAAGATACCGCTCGTCGATTTACTCAGAATGAGGAAACAATCGTTACTGCAAATGATTTTGACCGTGATCTGGCAGCAAAACATGATTTTGTATCAATTGAAGGGGATAAAGCAATATATCTCAATCATTGGACTGCCGGTGGTAATGAAATTACCTGGGACATGGTTCACTATGATGTACAGTTATTCGGAGGAACCGTTCTACATAAAGGCAAAATTGCCGAAATGGCTACAGGGGAAGGTAAAACCCTGGTTGCAACACTTCCTGTATTCCTCAATGCATTGACCCGTAATGGTGTTCATGTAGTAACTGTAAATGATTACCTCTCAAAACGCGACTCGGAATGGATGGGACCTCTTTATATGTTCCACGGACTTTCTGTTGATTGTATCGACAAACATCAACCTAATACAGATGCTCGTCGTAAAGCATACGAAGCCGATATTACGTTCGGTACAAACAATGAGTTTGGTTTTGATTACCTGCGTGACAACATGGCTATCAGTCCGAAAGACCTGGTACAACGTAAACATAATTATGCAATCGTGGATGAGGTGGACTCTGTATTGGTCGATGATGCCCGTACTCCATTGATTATTTCCGGACCTGTTCCAAAAGGAGAAGATCAACTGTATGAAGAATTCCGTGCTAAAGTAGAGCATGTGGTCAACGTACAAAAAAATATGTGTACCAAACTTTTAGCTGAAGCTAAACAAAAAACTTCATCTTCCGATCAAAAAGAAAATGAAGAAGGCGTTGTTTTGCTATTCCGTTCCTTCAAAGGTTTGCCAAAGAATAAAGCTTTGATCAAATTTCTGAGTGAACCGGGAGTAAAAGCATCCATGTTGAAAGTGGAAGAGCATTACATGCAACAGCAAAACAGGGAAATGCACATCATTACCGACCCTTTGTACTTTGTAATTGATGAAAAGAACAATACTATCGAATTAACAGATAAAGGTATCGACCTGTTGACCGGTAATTCAGACGATCCTCATTTCTTCGTCCTTCCTGACATTGGAGCTCAAATGTCTGATTTAGAAAATCACAGCTATAGCGACGAAGAAAAACAAGAAAAGAAAGATGAATTGATGCAAAATTACGCCATCAAATCGGAACGTGTACACACCATCAATCAATTGCTGAAAGCTTACTGCCTCTTTGAACGTGATGATGAATATGTAGTCATCGATAATAAGGTCAAGATAGTTGACGAACAAACAGGCCGTATCATGGAAGGGCGTCGTTATTCCGACGGTTTGCACCAGGCCATCGAAGCAAAAGAAGGTGTAACGGTAGAGGCTGCCACACAAACATTTGCAACAATTACCTTACAGAACTACTTCAGGATGTACCACAAACTGTCTGGTATGACCGGTACGGCAGAAACGGAAGCCGGCGAACTTTGGGATATCTACAAACTCGATGTAGTGGTCATCCCTACTAATCGTCCGATTGCCCGTACGGACATGAACGACCGCATTTATAAAACGGCTCGTGAGAAATATTCGGCTGTTATCGATGAAATTGTAAATCTGGTAGAACAAGGACGTCCGGTACTTGTAGGTACTACTTCCGTCGAAATATCCGAGTTGTTAAGTCGCATGCTTACCATGCGTAAAATGCCTCACAACGTTTTGAATGCTAAATTGCACCAACGTGAGGCTGAAATTGTAGCTCAGGCCGGACAAAAAGGAACCATTACCATTGCAACCAACATGGCCGGTCGTGGTACCGACATTAAACTTTCTCCGGAAGTAAAAGCAGCCGGAGGTTTGGCAATCGTAGGTACTGAACGTCACGACTCCCGCCGTGTGGACCGCCAGTTACGCGGTCGTGCAGGTCGTCAGGGAGACCCGGGATCATCGGTATTCTTTATCTCTCTGGAAGATGATCTGATGCGTCTGTTTGCTTCCGAACGTATTGCGTCAATGATGGACCGTATGGGCTTCAAAGAAGGCGAAATGCTTGAATCCGGAATGTTGAACAAATCGGTAGAACGAGCTCAAAAGAAAGTTGAAGAAAATAACTTCGGTATCCGTAAACGTTTGTTGGAATACGACGATGTGATGAACTCCCAACGGGAAGTTATTTATACCCGTCGCCGTCACGCTTTGATGGGCGAAAGAATTGGTTTGGACGTGGTAAATATGCTTTATGACACATCCAATGCTATCAGCGAACAATTTGCTGATTCCGGAGATTATGAAGGACTTCAATTCGAGCTTTTCAAAACCATGGCAATTGAATGTCCGGTACAACAAAGTGATTTAAAATCTATTAAACAGGCTGATCTGACCGAAAAAATATTTGATGCCGCTCTGGAAAGCTTCAAACGTAAAACAGAACGGATGGCGCAAGTTGCTAAACCTGTGATTGACAGAGTATTTGAAGAACAAGGCGATCGTTATGATAACATCCTGATTCCTGTTACAGACGGAAAACGTGTATATAATGTCAGCTGTAACTTGAAAGAAGCGTACAACAGCGGTTCTAAAGATGTTGTCAAATCGTTCGAGAAATCAATTTTGATGCATACTCTCGATGAATCATGGAAAGAACACTTACGTGAAATGGATGAACTCCGTCATTCAGTTCAAAATGCCAGCTACGAAAACAAGGATCCATTATTGATCTATAAACTCGAGTCATTCGAGCTATTTAAAGGAATGGTCGATGAAATGAACAGAAAAGCTGTATCTATTCTGATGAGAGGACAAATTCCTGTCCGCGAACCGGAAAATGTTCGTCAAGCTGCTCCTGAAACAAAAACGGATTATAGTAAATATCGTACTCAAAAAGACGAAATTGAAGAAAGCCGTCGCAGACAAGGTGAAGTCGCAGCTCGTGACACCAGGGAACAGCAATCACACCAACCTATTCGCGTGGAAAAAACAGTGGGAAGAAATGATCCTTGTCCTTGTGGAAGCGGTAAAAAATTCAAAGCTTGCCACGGAAAAGATGCATAATTCATCAAAACACTAAATATTAGAAATGAAACCAAGCAGACAAAAAAGAGTCGCCGCTATTCACGACATCTCCGGTTTCGGGAGATGTTCTTTAACCGTAGCATTACCTATTATCTCCTCAACAGGAGTAGAAACCGTAGTGATGCCAACCGCTGTGTTATCGACACATACCGGAGGGTTCACAGGTTTTACTTATCGTGATTTAACTGATGAGATGCGTCCGATTACTGAACACTGGAAATCGTTGGATCTTAATTTTGATTCTATATATACCGGTTTTTTGGGTTCGGTTGAACAGATAGGGGTTGTAAGTGAAATATTCGATATGTTCAAGAACGATAATAACTTCGTGCTCGTGGACCCCGCTATGGCGGACAACGGCAGGATGTATCCGATATTCCCGCGAAGCTTCG
>JAVBUX010000192.1:0-13033 GCA_031554915.1 Bacteroidales bacterium
TTATCCTCAAAAAATGAAGACCGGACGTTATATGGTCGATTCAAAGATTAGTTGTAAAGATTTGTTGCTGAATTTAATAAGAGGCAATCAGGCTCCTTGCAAAATAACGTTCAACAATATTCGTCTGAAAAGTGAATTGGCCGAAAATATCGGATCTCAATTGATGTTCGGAGTTGGAGCTTTGCAACTGGCGCTGAATGATCCTGTGATTTGCTCAAAATATGGTTTTGATGAGCAAACAATTCAATGTCTGTTTATTCCTAATACGTATGAAATGTATTGGAATATTTCCATGGAACGATTTCTGGAACGAATGAAAAAAGAGTATGATCACTTCTGGACTCCAGAACGGTTAGAGAAAGCCAATAAAATTCCGCTTTCCCCGGTGCAAGTTTCAACACTTGCATCTATTGTGGAAGAAGAAACTATTGTGCCTGACGAATATTCTCAGGTTGCAGGTTTGTATATCAATCGCTTGAAAAAAGGGATGCTACTTCAGGCTGATCCAACAGTGAAATATGCTGTAGGTGATTTTACGTTGAAACGCATTTTATATGTGCATCTGGAAGTCGATTCTCCATACAATACCTACAAACATGAAGGCTTACCTCCCGGGCCTATACGTGTTCCCTCTATTAAAGGACTTAATGCTGTTTTGAATTATACACACCATCAATACTTGTACATGTGTGCTAAAGAAGATTTTTCAGGACGACATAATTTTGCGACAACTCTTGCCGAACATACGCGTAATGCTCAACGTTATCAGGCTGCCCTAAACAGGAATAATATTCGTTAATCGAAACGGATTGATTTGTTGGGTGAGATTCTGGCTACTAAATAAGATGGCCCTACAAGCATCAACAGCGAGAGCAAAAGAGTTCCTATATTGATAATAATAACATGCCAGATATTCAGTTCGATGGGAACTGCTGATACATAATAAGAAGTAGGATCTAACTTGATAATATTAAAATACTTTTGTATCAGGCAAATACCAATTCCAATCAGATTGCCCCAAAATAAACCTTTACTGATAATAAAAGAGGAAATATAGAGGAATATTTTCCTGATACTGGTGTTGCTTTCTCCTAAAACTTTCAATATACCAATCATATTGATTCGCTCTAAAATGATAATCAATAGTCCGAGTATCATGGAAAAACCAGCTACGGCAAGCATCAAGACTATAATTACGACAACATTGGTATCCAGAATGGCTAGCCAGGAGAAGATCTCTGGTCTCAATTGTTTGATCGATTGAGTGAGAAAAGAATTACCATTCGGATCTTTTAATGTTGACATCTCATAATAGATCGATTCGGCTGTTTGATCCAATGCATTGTAATCTTTTACAAGGATTTCCGCTCCACTGACCTGGTCAGGTTCCCATTGATTCAAACGACGCACCTGTTTTATATCCGATAAGACAAATATTTTATCATACTCGGAAAAATTAGTCTCATAGATCCCTGTAATATGGAATTTCCTGGGTCGAATCCTATCATTCAAAATGAAAAAGGACAAGAATGAATCATTGACATCCAGATTCATTTTTCTAGACATGATCTGAGATATAATGACAGATGTAGAGGTACTGTCATTGCTGTATTGAGGAACACTTCCTTTAATAAGGTTCTGTTTGAAGAAATCCCAATTATAATCCGGACCAACTCCTTTTAATACGATTCCCATAAAATCTTCATCAGTTTTGAGAATTCCCGGTTTTGTCGCATATAACTGAACGTGAGCAACATTGGGATTCTTTAGGATAACATTGTCAATAATACTATCACTGATAATAATAGGAAATGATTCGTATGAATTGTTACTGCTGAAGTCTGTAACCTGAATATGAGAACCGAAACCGATAATTTTTTTTCGAACTTCTTGTTTGAATCCGATTATGATGGCAACAGAAAGAACCATTACGGCTAACCCGATCGCAATACTGGCCATAGCAATCCGTATGGCGGGAGGAGAAACTTTCTTCTCTTCGCCTTTAATGAAATAAATTCGTCTTGCTATAAAAAACTCAGTATTCATCCGGTATTTTTCATTTCGAATGTAGTGAAAAATCGATCTTATTATATGTTTCCAATGCTTTTTCCAATACAATCATTGCACTGGCCAGGTCTTCTTTCTTGAGGACATAAGCAATCCGGACTTCGTTCTTTCCTAATCCGGGGGTGATGTAAAATCCAGAAGCCGGCGCCATGAAGATGGTCTGGCCTTCATATTCGAAATCCGACAGACACCATGCACAAAAATGGTCTGCGTCATCTACCGGCAGACTGGCAATGGTATAAAAGGCTCCCATAGGAATGGGTGAATAAACTCCAGGTATCTTGTTTAGGCTGTCTATCAGGAAATTACGTCTTTCAAGATATTCGTCGTAAGTTTCCCTCATATATTCTTCTGCGACATCCAGGGAAGCTTCGGCAACGATCTGTCCTAACAATGGGGGACTCAATCGGGCCTGACAGAATTTCATAACCGTTTTTCTAAGTTCTTTGTTGCGAGTGATTAATGTTCCAATGCGGATTCCACATTCGCTGTAGCGTTTGGAAACAGAGTCTATTAATACAACATTTTCCTCGATTCCGACAAGGTGCAGGGCCGATACATAAGGCGAGCCGGTATAAATAAATTCCCGATATACTTCGTCAGAAAATAAATACAAATCATATTTTTTGATCAGATCCCTGATTTTATTCATTTCGGACCGACTGTATAAATATCCTGTAGGATTGTTAGGGTTACAAATCAAAATACCGCGCGTACGCTCATTGATTAGTTTCTCGAATTCTTCAACAGGAGGTAGTGCAAAACCTTTGTCAATGCTCGATGGAACCGATTTGATTACAGCTCCGGCAGAAATGGCAAAGGCCATATAATTGGCGTATGATGGTTCCGGAACAATAATCTCGTCTCCCGGATTCAGACAAGCCATAAATGCAAAAAGTACGGCTTCTGATCCTCCTGTAGTAACTATGATATCATCAGGTGCCACATTAATGTTGTACCGTGAATAATACCCGACCAGCTTTTCTCTGTAACTGCGATTACCATCGCTGGGACTATACTCCAGAATCTTACGATCGATATTCCGGATGGCGTCAAGAGCGACTTCCGGAGTTTTAACATCAGGCTGACCGATGTTTAAATGATATACTTTGAGACCCCGAGCTTTAGCCGAGTCAGATAGTGGAGCTAGTTTTCGTATCGGGGATGCTGGCATTTCAATACCTCTGGTCGATATTTTGGGCATTTTTTGTTGATTTTAATTGTTGGATGAACCTTCGAAACGAATTTGTATTCCGTATTCATGAAAATAATAAAATGCAAAAGTAAAGTAAATTTTTGTATTAATATTTGATTTTTTTTGAAAAATAAGAACGAAATAACTAACTTCGCAGGTCAATAGCAGACGAAACGATCTCATGAACATTCTTAATACAAAAATAAAATCCATTTTTATAGTAATATTTTTAGTATTCTGTGGTATCGCCAATCTTTATTCGCAGGATCAAATGCTTCAAAATGAACCTCTCCAAGACGATACTTCTCGCTCTCAAGATAATATATTTAATGATATAACTGATATACGTGAGGTTTGGAATAAAAGACAGACAAATTATTTTGTCAATATCGATCCGAAACAGGAACTGAGATTTTATAGCATAACTCTTGATGGCCGGCACAGGTACTATAAGGATATTTTACTTGACCCTATTTATGAGCATGGAAATTATCCGGTGACGTTTAATGATACCCTGGTTTCGGATCTAATGTTTATACCCATTGTCTTTTCCGGAAAAATATTTGTCGGAGAGTATATTAAGGTACCCGATGTAGTTCAATCCTTGACGAAAAAGTATTCGACACTTGATTTATCCAAAGTATTGAATCCCCCGAAAATCGATCTCAGAGATGCACAAAAACAGTTTAGACAAAAAGTTTATTTGAATACAATTTTAGCAGATCCGACTACTGTTAAATATTTCCCTGAAGATTTGGCTGCCCTTGAGGTGGTGAAACCTGAAGTTCTAAAGGTTGATGTTCTTAAGGATCTTTTTAGCGTGGAAAATAATCCAAATTTTGCCGGTGTCGAAACTCCTACGAAGTATGCAACAAAACGTAAGTATTGGGTTGTGTATGGAAGCCATCAATTCCAGGTTTCAGAAATCTATGTGTCTGATAATTGGTATAAAGGAGGAGCAAGCAGTGCAAATATAATTAGTATCCAGAGAGTAAATTTTAATTATAAAAAGGGTAAAGTGTCAAATAATAATGAGGCCAAATGGGAGTTGAATATGTATTATAATCCGGATGTGAAACCCAAAATACAGATAGGTAACGACCTTTTGAGAACATATAGCGATTTTGGACTTGCAGCTAGTGATAAGTGGTCTTATTCGATGAACCTTGAAATGAAAACTCAGGTTTTGGATAATAAGAAAGAAAATACAAATATAAAGAAAGCTGCTTTTATGTCTCCGTTTTTTATGAATCTGGGGTTTCCTGGTATGAAATATCAAATGACAAAAACTTATAAGACGAATAAAGATAAAAATGTATCGATTGTAGTTGATATTTCTCCCTTATCTATTAAATATGCTTTTATGGCAGATCCGGATAGTGTAAGTCATTCAGGAACGGGAATTCCTATCGGAAAAAGTGATACCCTTATAATAGGTTCGTTATTAAATAGTACTTTTAAAATTAAGTTCAATAAGGGGGTGTCATTTAGTTCCCGATTTAAATGTTTTACTGATTATCAACGGGTAGAAATTGAATCTGAGAATGAATTGAACATGGCCATCAATCGTTATTTCTTAACCCGAATCTTTTTATATGCCCGTTATGATGATGCCAAAGGTATAGTGAAAGATCCGAAACTTGGATATTGGCAGCTCAATCAGGTTCTTAGTTTTGGCTTGAGTTATACTTGGTAGCAGGTTCGCAAAAAAACATTGTAAAATGAGATCTAATATAGAATATCCGGGTGTAGTTTTTCAAGTGAATGACGATATTGTGCAGGTGAAGATTCTGCAAAAAACGGCATGTGCTGATTGTCACGCTAAATCGATGTGCGGTCTATCGGAAGTGCAAGAGAAAATTTTAGAAATTTCTGATAATAATCATGATTTTAAGATAGGAGATGAGGTTCTTGTTTCCGGAGCTGTTTCATTAGGAATGAAAGCTGTTTTGTTGGCTTTTGTATTTCCTTTGTTGATGATAGTAATTATATTGTCTTTGGGAATCCGGTTTTTTATATCAGAAATAATTGCAGCAGGAGTTGCAGTGCTATCTCTGATTATTTATTATGTAATCCTGTATCTCAGAAAAAATGAATTGAAGAAAAAATTTGTATTTACTTTGAATAAAAGATGAGTTTGATAACATTAGCTATAATTTCTTTAGGGGCTATTGGCGCGATTGGCGCTATAGTTCTCTATTTTATATCACAAGCATTTTATATGGAAGAGGATCCACGGATCGGAATGGTTCAGGATGTACTTCCTGCTGCTAATTGTGGAGGTTGCGGATATCCAGGTTGCTCCGGATTTGCAGATGCCTGTGTGAAAGCGGAGAGTTTGGATGATTTACTTTGTCCTGTGGGTGGTGTAGAAACCATGAAAAAAGTGGCAGAAATACTGGGAAAGGCCGTTCAGGAAAAAGATCAGATGATTGCTGTTGTGAGATGCAAAGGGAATTGTGAGAATCGTCCTCGTACCAGTCTTTATGATGGGGTACGGAATTGTGCTATATCTTCTTTGGCTCATGGAGGGGATACTGGGTGTTCGTATGGTTGCCTTGGACATGGTGATTGTGTTAATGTTTGTACTTTTGATGCGATTCATATTAATCCTGTAACTCTGTTGCCGGAAGTGGATGAAGATAAGTGTACCTCTTGTGGTGCTTGTGTAAAGGCTTGTCCGAAGATGTTGATACAATTGCGAAAAAAAGGTCCTAAATCTCGCCGTATTTATGTCGGTTGTATGAATCAGGAGAAAGGTACTGCAGCAAAAAAAGCATGTAATGTAGCGTGTATTGCATGTTCCAAGTGTATGAAAGCATGTCCGTTTGAGGCAATAACAATTGAAAATAATCTGGCATATATTAGTGATGATAAATGCCGTTTGTGTCGTAAATGTGTAACCGAATGTCCGACTTCTGCTATTATCGAATTGAACTTTCCTCCGAAAAAGGAAAAACTGTTGATAGAAGAAGGCACCATATTGTAATTGTAAATTATCAATTAAAATGTTGAAAACATTCAGAATAGGAGGAATTCATCCGCCCGAAAATAAATTATCAAAGAATAAAGCAATAGAGAATATTCCGTTGCCCAAACAGGTTGTTGTCTTTTTGTCTCAACATTTGGGAGCTCCTGCTGTGCCTGTTGTACAAAAGGGAGATGAGGTTAAAGTCGGAAGCCTGCTGGCAAAAAGTGGTGGTTTTGTTTCTGCAAATACACATTCTCCGGTCTCCGGAAAAATACAGAAAATAGATTCAACAGCCGATTCCAGTGGATATAAACGTCCTGCTGCATTTATTGATGTTGAAGGCGATGTTTGGGAAAAGTCGATCGATAGAACAGATCATTTAGTGAAGGATTGTACACTTTCTCCTAAGGAAATCATTGATAAGATTGCTGCGGCTGGGATTGTCGGAATGGGAGGAGCTACTTTTCCCACTCAGGTAAAATTATTTCCTCCTCAGGGAATGAAAGCGGAAGTCCTGATAATAAACGGGGTGGAATGTGAACCTTACCTGACTTCCGATCATGCTCTGATGTTGGAAAAAGGGGATGAGATTATGGTCGGTATTTCTATACTGATGAAAGCGACCGGAGTTAATAGAGCAATAATTGGGATTGAAAACAATAAGAAAGATGCTATTGAGCTTTTTCGAAATTTATCTGATAATTATCCCGGAATTAGTGTTGAAGTGTTGAAAGTACAATACCCTCAGGGGGGAGAAAAGCAATTAATCGATACTTTGATTCGTCGCCAGGTACCTAGTGGAGGATTGCCTGTTGCGGTTGGGGCTATCGTCCAGAATGTTGCAACGGCGTATGCTGTTTATGAAGCTGTTCAAAAAAATAAACCCCTGATTGAACGTGTGGTTACTCTGACCGGGAAAAGAATAGCAAAACCATGTAATGTCTGGGCCAGAATTGGTACTTCTGTTTGTGAATTGATTGATTTTGCAGGTGGATTGCCTGATGATACGGCTAAAATAGTAGGCGGTGGACCGATGATGGGTAAAGCTTTAGTAAATGCAGAAGTCCCGATAGGGAAGGGTAGTTCGGGTATTTTATTGATGCCTTCATTCGAAACACAGCGCAAAGAAATGCGCAATTGTATTCGTTGTACTAAATGTGTTAGTGTTTGTCCGATGGGATTAGCACCCAATTATTTGATGAATGTTGTAGAATTTGGTGAATGGGAGCTGGCTGCAAAAATGGCCGTCTCGGATTGCATTGAATGCGGCTCATGTAGCTATGTTTGCCCGGCAAATCGTCCATTGCTGGATTATATACGTCTGGGGAAATCTACTGTAATGAAGAAAATGAAAAAATGAAAGAAATATTTATGTCAAAACAACTCATAATATCTCCTTCGCCTCACATCCATAGTGGAGACAGTATAGAGAAAAGTATGTATGGAGTAATCATTGCACTTATTCCTGCATTGTTGGCGTCATTATTCTATTTTGGCTTGGGAGCACTCATTGTTACTGCCGTTTCAATAGTTTCTTGCGTTTTATTCGAATTCTTAATTCAGAAATATCTGATTAAAGGTAAAATAACAATCTTTGATGGTTCTGCGGTACTGACAGGGCTGCTTCTTGCATTCAATTTACCTTCAAATTTACCTGTTTGGATTGTTATAATAGGCGCTCTGGCTGCTATTGGAATTGGAAAAATGCCATTTGGAGGATTAGGAAATAATATTTTCAATCCGGCACTAGTCGGACGGGTATTTCTCTTAATATCGTTTCCAGCACAAATGACCGTATGGCCTGAACCTGGTTTATTTCCAATGACTTATGCTGATGCCACAACCGGGGCAACTACATTAGCAATGATTAAAGGACATTTCGGAGATATCCCATCTTATAGTTCGATGCTTCTTGGAAAAATGGGTGGAAGTATTGGAGAGGTAAGTGCAATAGCCCTTGTGTTAGGATTTATTTATTTGTTATGGAGAAAAATCATTACATGGCATATCCCGGTAATTACAGTACTTACGGTAGCAGTCTTTGCCTCGATAATGTATTTTGTTAATCCGGAAGTATATGTTAATCCATTGTATCAAGTTCTTTCCGGAGGTTTATTGCTGGGAGCTATTTTTATGGCAACAGACTATGTTACATCCCCAATGAGTAAGGCCGGAATGGTTATTTACGCAATTGGAATAGGTTTACTGACCTCTGTGATCCGTTATTTTGGGGCCTATCCCGAGGGAGTTTCTTTTGCCATTCTCATTATGAATGCTTTAACACCTCTTATCAATACATACGTTAAACCTAAACGTTTCGGGGAGGTAATAAAAAATGGCTAAATTGAAATCATCGTTATTAAATATGTTCCTTTCGCTGTTTATCATCTGTACTATTGTCGGTGCTATTTTAGCGGTGGTAAATGAATATACGAGAGGCCCTATCGAAAATTCTAAAAAGATAAAACTGGAAAATGCAATTCGGGAAGTCGTTCCGGAATTTGATAATTCTCCGACTGAAGAAGCTTTTTGGGCTAAAATAAATGATTCTGACTCTCTCAAAATTTATCCTGCTAAAAAAGAAGGAAAAGATGTAGGGGCTGCTATAGAATCGAATTCAATGAGTGGTTTTGGTGGAGAAATTAAGGTAATTGCCGGATTTAATAATGAAGGTAAGTTGCTTAATTATGTGGTCTTACAACATGCTGAAACTCCGGGGCTGGGAGATAAAATGGGATTTTGGTTTAAGCAGGAAAAGAATAACCAAAGTGTTATCGGGAGAGACTTGAAAGAAGGGAATCTGAAAGTATCCAAAGATGGAGGTAATGTGGATGCTATTACAGCGGCTACAATATCTTCCAGAGCATTTTTGGATGCAATTAATCGTGCTTATGCTGCTTATTCCGGAAGTGTCAGCGATGCAGGTTCAGGAGCAACAACCTCAAGTGATGTAAAGTAGTAAGTTCTAAAACTTATAACTTACTACTTAAAACTTATAACTTATTACTTAAATGAACAACAATTTTAAAATACTAACGAACGGTATCATCAAAGAAAATCCGATATTCGTTTTGTTGCTAGGCATGTGCCCGACTTTGGGAACAACATCTTCAGCTCTTAATGGAATGGCAATGGGTTTGGCAACTACATTTGTGCTGATCTGTTCAAATGTGACTATATCTTCTATGAAGAATTTGATTCCGGATCAGGTACGTATTCCTGGGTACATTGTCTTGATTGCAGCTTTTGTTACAGTAGTGCAAATGTTGATGGAGGCTTTTCTTCCGGCTCTATATTCGAGTTTAGGCTTGTTTATTCCTCTGATTGTAGTAAACTGTATCGTTCTGGGTCGGGCAGAAGCTTTTGCTGCAAAAAATAAAATACTCCCGTCTATGTTAGATGGAATCGGCATTGGATTGGGATTTACTTTAGCGCTGACTTTGTTGGGAGCTTGTCGGGAATTTTTGGGGACAGGTAAAATGTTTTCAATGACTGTCTATCCTGAAAATTTTGGATCTCTGATCTTTGTTTTGGCTCCTGGGGCCTTTATTGTACTCGGTTTTTTAATTGCAATTATCAATAAAGTAAAAAATTAATGGAATACATTATCATATTTATAGCTGCTGTATTTGTCAATAATATTGTATTGGCCCAATTTCTGGGTATCTGTCCGTTTCTGGGGGTATCTAAAAAAGTTGAAACGGCAGTCGGGATGTCGGCCGCAGTTGCTTTTGTGATGACAATAGCCACATTGACAACTTATCTTGTCCAAAAATTGGTATTGGATCCTCTTGGTCTGGGATTTATGCAAACAATCTCTTTTATTTTAATCATTGCCGCCTTAGTCCAAATGGTGGAGATCATATTGAAAAAGGCATCTCCGGCTCTTTATCAGGCTTTAGGAGTCTTTCTTCCATTAATCACTACTAACTGTACTATTCTTGGTGTTGCCATTATGGTGATACAAAAAGACTATAACTTATTATCATCTGTCGTATTCGCGATATCTTCTGCAATTGGTTTCGGATTGGCATTAATTATTTTTTCAGGTATTCGCGAACAACTTTCTTTGACACACACTCCCAAAGCGATGCAGGGAGTTCCTATTGCATTGATCACTGCTGGTATTTTGGCTATGGCCTTTATGGGGTTTAGTGGCATTGTTTAAATGATAAAAAATCTAAATCATTATCCTATCTCTAAACTTTTAAGCTTATCTTTGCATTTTCAAATAAAAAAATGAGATGAAAGATAGAATTTTAGTTACCGGAGGTGCCGGATATATTGGCTCACATACAATTGTTGAGTTGCAAAATGCAGGATATGAGGTTATTGCAATAGATAACCTTTCAAATTCCAATGCTGATGTAATTGATGGAGTAGAAAAAATTTCAGGAGTTCGTCCTGCTTTTGAAATCCTCGACTGTAATGATTTGGCGGGGATGAAAAAATTGTTTGAAAAATATTCCGGAATCAAAGGAATTATTCATTTTGCAGCAAGCAAAGCCGTTGGAGAATCTGTTCACAAACCTCTGTTATATTATAGAAACAACTTGGTTTCTTTGATCAATCTTTTGGAATTGATGCCTTTATATAATATAGAAGGAATTGTATTTTCTTCTTCTTGCACAGTCTATGGACAACCGGATATTCTTCCTGTGGACGAAAATGCTCCTATTAAACCGGCATTGTCGCCGTATGGAAATACAAAACAAATCAATGAAGAGATAATTCGGGATACAATATATTCAGGAGTACCATATAAAAGTATTATTCTGCGTTATTTCAACCCGATAGGAGCGCATCCTTCAGCTGAAATCGGTGAATTACCTAATGGAGTGCCTCAAAACCTGGTTCCTTTTCTTACTCAGGCAGCAATGGGTATTCGAGGAGAATTAAGTGTTTTTGGAAATGATTACGATACTCCTGATGGCTCATGTATTCGTGATTACATTAATGTTGTGGATTTAGCTAAAGCGCATGTAATTGCGATAGACAGAATGTTGAAAGGAAAATCACTGGCTGATGTGGAAACCTTTAACTTAGGTACAGGTCGCGGAGTTACCGTATTGGAGCTTATCAATTCTTTTGAAAAAGCAACCGGAGTAAAAGTTCCTCATAAAATTGTAGGCCGTCGTGAAGGTGATATTGAAAAAGTATGGGCAAATCCATCTCATGCCAATAATGTTTTAGAATGGACTGCTAAAGAAACTCTTGACGATACACTTCGTTCATGTTGGAAATGGCAACTTAAACTTCGTGAGAGAGGTATAATGTAATGACAGGCAAAGAACTCAATCAAATAATTAAACAGGTTTCCTTTGTAATTATCTTGGGAGCAACCTTAATTTTGATGGTCGATAAATTGAGCTATTTTATAAGTTCAATTTTAGGCGCATTCACAATATATATGTTGTTGCGAAAGCCACATCGAAAAATGGTTGAAAAAGGATGGAACAAACTACTTACAACATCCATATTTTTATTTATAACTGTACTGGTTGTATTTGTTATAGGAGGAGCTGTATTTGGAACCGTGTTTTCCGAAGTAAAAGATTTTCAACCCCAGGTTATAGTCGATAATGTCAACCAGATTCATGATGTTGTACTGGAAAAGACAGGCTATAATATCTTCTCTACAGATATGGTCGATAAAGCTATTAAATCTGTGGGAAATTTTCTTCCGAATATTTTTTCTACGGCAGGAAGTATCGTAACAAATGGAATGATGATGATTTTTATTCTGTTTTTTATGCTTCAGAATAGTAATGAAATGGAAAAAGGAATTGAAGAAAATCTTCCTCTGAAGAAAGCCAGTATTGATTTGCTGAAGAAAGAGATACAGAATATGGTTGTCAGCAATGCAATTGGAATTTCGGTTATCTTAATAGGGCAGGCATTGGTTGCCGGTTTAATTTATTGGATACTCGGAGCCGGAGATCCTATTGTCTGGGGTTTGTTGACCGGAGTCTTTGGATTGATTCCAGTAATTGGCACCGCGGGAATTTGGCTCCCGTTGTCTATAAACTTATTGATTAATGGATTTATCTGGCAGGGAATAGTCCTTATTATATGCGGAGCATTGGTAATTTCAAGTGTGGATAATGTTATTAGAGTCGTATTTCTTAAGAAATATGCAAATGTTCACCCCTTGGTTGCAATTTTGGGAATTATTTTAGGGATGAATTTATTTGGCTTTTGGGGTATAATATTTGGTCCTTTGATTATTTCTGGCTTCTTTTTGCTGTGTAAAATTTATAAAAATGAATATCTGACAAATTAATGTTAAAAAATATTCATTTGGTTAATAACAACTTAAATGAATAGTTTGTAAAAAATGATGATATTTGTTTGGAATTCTAAAAAAACACTTTACCTTTGCATCCGCTTTCCAAGAGAGGAGGGGATCAAAAAGTGAAGATGAAAAAAATAATGTAAAAAGTCAATAGAAATTTTGTTCTAATTGAAAATTACATTATCTTTGTACCCGCTTTCCCTCTTTTTTGAGGTAAGTTTAGATCTTTGACATTATTTCATGCAACGTAGTACAATCTACATTTTCGTTTCATTTTCGGATGAAAGGAAGATGTTGGGTAATAAAAAGAAATGTACCTGTCAATTAAGGATAGTAACGATAAAGAGCAAGGAAATTAAAAAAGAACAAATTAACAAAGAAGAGTTTGATCCTGGCTCAGGATGAACGCTAGCGATAGGCTTAACACATGCAAGTCGAGGGGTAACAGGGAGCTTGCTCTGCTGACGACCGGCGCACGGGTGAGTAACACGTATGCAACCTACCC
>JAVBUX010000068.1:0-6080 GCA_031554915.1 Bacteroidales bacterium
TAAAACAAAACAGACGATTTACAATTTTAACAATTGAGATTTTAGAATTAAGAATTGAGAATTATTTTCTTATGCGTCAGCCTAATTCTCATTTCTTAATTCTCAATTCTCAATTCCATGAATTCCTCCTTTGCTCCATCATTCCTCAGTATTATTGCCGAAGACTTGCTTTCAAGATTCGGGACTGATCTGGCAGATGTAGCTGTGGTGTTTCCAAGCCGCAGAGCAAGATTGTTCTTTAATAATTATCTGTATAAACATGCCCAAAAACCTGTTTGGGCTCCACAATATTATACTATTGATGAGCTGTTCGGAAAGACGTCGGACTTGCATGTCGCAGATCCTATCAAATTGGTCTGTGAGCTCTACAAGACTTATATTGAAGTTCACAATGCTCATGCCGAAAAATTTACAGAGGAGACACTGGATGAATTTTTTTCTTTTGGAGAGATTCTGTTAGGCGATTTCGACGATGTGGATAAACATCTGGCCAATGCCCGATCGCTGTTCAGTAATTTGCAGGATTTGGATACTTTGCGCGACGATTTCAAACATTTGAATGAAGAGCAAGTAGAAGCATTGTCTCGTTATTTCAAACAAACCTTCCTTGGCGAATCAAGTTTGCAACAGGCATTTCACTCTATCTGGAGTATTCTCGGAGAGGTTTATACTTCCTATAAATCTCGATTGAATGAACAAAAACTGGCTTATCCGGGAATGTTGATGCGAGATGTTATTGAGAAATTGGCAAACACAGACGAAACTCCTTTTCAACATAAAACTTATGTGTTTGCAGGATTCAACGTCTTGAATAAATGCGAGGAAAAACTATTTAAACTTCTAAAAGGAAAAGCTTTATTTTATTGGGATGTAGATGCATATTATATTGATAATAAAGGAAATGCACTGAATGAGGCTGGGCGGTTTGTTGCAGAAAATATAAGAAAATTCGGATCTGCCTTCGATTGGAAAGATTTCAATTATTTTTTGTCTGAAGAAAAAGAGATCACAATCATCGCTGCTCCATCTGAAAATGCTCAGACTGCAGCTATTGTCCCATGGATACGATCTTTGAAGAAAAGTAAGGAGTTTTTGGAGCCAGATTCGGCTGTCGTACTCTGCAACGAACAGATTTTACCTACAGTGATGCATAGTATCCCGGCAGAGGAAGTGGAGAATGTCAATATTACCATGGGGTTTCCTATTGCTCAGACACCCATTTCCGGTTTGTTACAGGTTTTAGCCGATTTACAACTCAAAGGATGTTCCGGAAACAATTTTCGCTATAAATATGTACTCCCGGTATTACGTCACCCATATATCCAGGTTATTTTTCCTGAAGCAAAAATGGTGGAAAAAATGATTGTTAAGGAAAACTTATTTTTTCCTAATCAGAATGATTTACAGGATACCGGTATCTTCCGGACAACAAAAAATACGACAGGCTTGGCCGAGTATTTATTGGAAATCATTCGCCGGGTAGGACAATCCTATGGAGAAAATTCTGATAGAAAAGATATATATGACGGATTATACCAGGAA
The DNA here is from genome assembly GCA_031554915.1 of Bacteroidales bacterium. GTDB lineage: Bacteria > Bacteroidota > Bacteroidia > Bacteroidales > Azobacteroidaceae > BNXB01. Next base: position 1,543 of record JAVBUX010000068.1, read on the forward strand.
TCGGTATTCCGTGCGTTTCAAATTCTGAACCGTTTATATGGCTTACTCACAACAGGAGAGTTGCAGGTTGAAAGAGTCACATTTTTGCGTTTGATGCGTAAATTACTGTCAACAACCCAGATTCCTTTTCATGGGGAGCCAGTCAAAGGTTTACAGGTGATGGGAATCCTGGAAACCCGTACGTTGGATTTTGATCATCTCATTTTATTGAGTGTCAATGAAGGTTTTATGCCTGGCAATAGTAATGACAATACCTTTATCCCTCAATACCTTCGTAAGTACTTCGAATTAAGCACATTAGAGCATCAGGACTCAGTCTATGCCTATTATTTTTATCGTCTTATCCAGAGAGCTAAAAAGGTGACAGTGGTCTATAATACAGATAAAACGCAAATGGGTAAAGCCGAAATGAGTCGTTTTATCCTCCAACTTCTGATCGATCCAGGATTAAATATCAAACGATATTCGATCCAGACATCGGTACGACCGGTTCAAACTGAGGTAATTGAGATCCCTAAAATCGGATTGATTGATAAAATTCGAAAGAAATATGATTACAATACAAATCCGGAAGCTTATTCATTATCTCCCTCGGCATTGAATGTTTTTATCGATTGTCCTTTGCGCTTCTATTTTCAGTATATTGAAGAATTAAGAGCAGAAGATGACTTGACTGATGAACTGGATAGCGCTCAGTTCGGAACTATTTTTCATAAAGCAGCGGAATTATTATACCGAAAAATCGGAAGTGACAAGCAAGTTGAACCCTTTGTCGTACAAAAAGAGCATCTTGAATTTTTCCTTGAACATTCTTTTCAACTTGATTTTTTAGTAAATCAGGCCTTTTCTACAGAATATTTTAAAGGACGGCAAGTTGAACTGGATCAATATAACGGCGAACAACTGATTAATTTCCGGGTAGTACGACACATGTTGCAACGACTGATAGAGCTGGATATTAAACGTACTCCATTCTCTATCTGCGGATTGGAATATCGATTATACGATTATTTTGAACTGGAATCAGGAGATATAAAATTAAAAGTAGGAGGTATCATCGACAGGTTGGAAGAAAAAGATGGAAGCTATTATATCATCGATTACAAAACAAGCGGACGACCTAAATCGTTTAAAATCATAGAGGATCTGGTAATTCCAAAAGAAAACAGGGCTTCTCATGTATTTCAGACTTTTTTGTATGCTTCTGTCCTAATGAAAAATAACAAGGGAAAGTATCCGATTGTACCTGCGTTGTTGTATTTACAGGAAGCCGGAAAGGATGATTATTCCCCTGTAATCCAGTTTGAAAAGGAGGATATATCAGACTATAGGTCGTTGGATGAGACTTTCAATGAGTCATTCAAATGTAAAATTGCAGAGTTGTTTGATGAAAAAATACCATTTTATCAGACATCGGTTATCTCTAAATGTGAATATTGCGATTTTAGAAATTTGTGTAACAGATGATAGAGCAAAATAACACAAAGCAAAGAGATATCGTTGTTGTCGGAGCCGGATTAACAGGTCTGGTAACAGCATACCGTTTACAAAAACAAGGAAAGAGTGTACTGGTAGTAGAAAAGTCTTCCCGGCCGGGAGGAACTATTCAAACTTTGCACGAAAATGGCTACACTATTGAAACAGGACCCAATACCGGTTCTTTAGCAAATGAAGAAACAGTCAATCTATTCAAATCTCTTAAAGACTGCAAACTGGAAATTGCCAACAAAGAAGCTCATCGTCGCCTGATATGGAAGAATGGAAAACTTCGGGCTTTACCATCCGGAATATTTTCCGGTTTATTTACTTCTTTATTTAGTTGGAAAGATAAGCTTGGGATACCATTTGAGCCTTTTCGAAAAAGAGGAACCGACCCGGGAGAATCTGTTGCTGATTTTGCCAAAAGACGCTTGGGAAATTCTTTTTATGATTATGCTGTAGATCCTTTTATATCAGGAATATATGCCGGAAATCCGGAAGAACTTTCAATTAAATATGCTCTCCCAAAATTGTATGCTTTAGAGGCCAATCATGGTGGATTTATCAGAGGCTCTATTGCGAAGGCAGGCGATCTTAAAGCGGAACGGGCGAAAGGGGTTAGTAAAGAGGTCTTTTCTGTGGAAGGAGGACTAAACAATCTTGTCGCAGCTTTGGTTGCTGAGATTGGACAAGAAAATATACTCCTCGATACAAATACTACTATTCTGCAAACGAATAAAGGAAATTGCACCGTCAGCTTGAATAATAACAGTGAAGTTGAGTGTTCTCAGATCATTTCAACAGTGAGCGCTCATTGTTTGCCGGAATTATTCCCATTTGTACCTGATGATTTAATGTCAAAAATTAACAATTTGCGATATGCCGCAGTGGTTCAGATAGCTGTTGTTATTTCAAAAAAATCAGTCGATTTTAACGATTTGCATGCTTTCGGAGCTTTGATCCCATCGAGGGAAGGCCGGAAAATATTGGGAGTACTTTACCCCTCTGTCTGCTTTAAAAATCGTTGCCCTAAGGATGAGGCTTTGCTTTCTGTTTTTATGGGAGGAATGAGGCATCCAGAAATGGTCCATTGGTCGGATGATAAGATTCGGGATCTGGTAAAATCGGAATTAAAAATCCTTTATCGCCGCCCGGAGCTTGACCTCCAAATTCTTTGTATATCAAGACACTCTCACGCAATCCCGCAATATGAATATAATACAGGGGAACGTATCAATGCCATCGCTGAATTTGAAAAATTATACACCGGAATCACGATTGCAGGTAATGCAACAGGTGGAATAGGAATGTCCCATCGAATAAAACAGGCATATTCGATTCAAATTTTGGCATGATTTTTTCACAATTTTTTAATTGTTTTTACATATATTCACTCAAAAACACACAACGATGTTTGCAAAAAAACTACTATTAATTATTCTTACCTCTTTTTGTTGCACTCTTGCGATACAAGCGCAAAATGGAACAGGTACAAGTACGGATCCATACCAAATTAGTAATGTAGATGATTTGAAAAGTTTCCGAGATAATGTAAATAACACTTCAAATTATTCGACAGATGCCTTTTTTGTACTTGTCGCAGATATTGATTTGTCGGGTGAAACGAATTGGAAACCAATTGGAGTTACCATCGCTAATCGTTTTGATGGTAATTTCGATGGAAGAGGTCATGTCATTAAAAATTTACAAATAATCGGTACTGCGCCCAATGTTGGTTTATTTGCTTATACGGGAGCCAATGCGGTGATTAAAAATGTTGGTGTTGAGACTACACCTTTAGGTGTTAATGGGGGGCAAAATGTAGGAATTTTGGTTGGAAATCAAAGAGGTTCAAAAATTAGTAACTGCTATGTGTCCGGATCTGTTTCGGGGACTGATGCAGGCGGTTTGATTGGAGGTCAAGCCTCAGTTTCCGGTAACTCGGTTGATCAATGCTATGCTTTCGTCAATGTGAATAGTTCGGGAGGAAATGGAGCTGGAGGTTTAATAGGGGTATTGAGAGGTCAGCTTACCAATTCGTACGTTTTCGGAAATATGACTGCAAGTTCAAGTTCTAATGGTATGATCAATGTTAGCGGTTTGGTTGGAGTAGTGAGTAATAATGGAATCGTAGAAAACTGTTATTCTACAGGAAACCTACTTGCCATATCAAATGATGGAAGAGCCGGGGGGGTAGTTGGAACCATAAGCCAGTCTAGTGCGTCTATAAAAAATAATTTTGCTGCGAATGCTTAGATAGAAAATACAAATGTATCAAATGATAAAAGTGGCCGAGTTATTGGTTATCCTGATCAAGGAACATTTGCCAACGACTACGCTAATCAAGATATGAGTATAATACTCAATGGAAACCCAAAAACGATTACTCCGGGATTAGAAACAAAAGAAGGTGCATCGCAATCGTTATCAACCTTTAAAAATTATGCCTTCTATACTACCGGTGGAAATTGGGAAACTTCATCGTGGAGTATATTCAATACAGATAATAATACGATGAAATGGAATATTTGGGATGGATATAGCTATCCTTACCTGCAGACACAGAGCGCACCGGTGGCCGAAATAATGGTGAATACAAGAGGTGAACTGCGCAATGATGTAGCCTTTGATAGCATACGGGTATATAAGAAAACAGGAAATGTGTTGACCTATTTAGGATTAGCAAATATAAATAATGCCGTACATGCTTGGAGTTTTGTGATTTCCGCCCTTTCCAACCTAACAGATTAATTTACTTTGTTTGCTTACTAAATTGGGTAAACCTGGCCGTCTTATCATGTAAACGTCCCATATCAAGGTTGTACCGGCCCCTTGAATGGAACTTATACTATTCCTGGCGATTTTATTTCACTCAAGGCCGCAGCCGATGTCTATAATTCTTGTGGAATAACAGCTAACAGTACTTTACAAATAGTTGGCGATTTAATGGAATCCGACACCGTTAAATTTTTAGGTACTGCTCCGGGTTCAACCGATTACACATTAACGATTACTACGGACGGACAACGCCGAACAGTTTCATCTTCCGTAAAAGGTCC
>JAVBUX010000202.1:0-16923 GCA_031554915.1 Bacteroidales bacterium
ATATCGATTTTAGGCTTATCTTCTGTCAAAAGCTCCTCTTCATTCTGCTTTGACACTACGACATTCATCATTTGCTTTGCATACCTGAAAAGAACATTTTCAGATTTTTCCTTTAAAATTTTTCTGGGATTTTCTGGCAACACAACCTGTTTTTCAGCTATTGCAAAATACAGGTCATCTTTTCGGGGAAAATCAAAATAAGCAGCAAAGCGATCTATTACTGACGGGAACGGTTCAATGTCGGCGTTCTTCAACATCTCCAACAACATTTCTTCTCCTTTTTTGATCTGCTCCCGGCGTTGTCTTCGCAAAGAAACTTCAATTTTAGTACGTGCTTTGGCTGTTGTCACAAAAGCCATCCACTCTTTTTTAGGACTCTGTGATTTTGAAGTGAGTATCTCCACCTGATCCCCACTGGATAATTTCTGGCTTAAAGGCACCAAACGATGGTTCACCTTCGCCCCAATACAATGGTTTCCGACATTAGAGTGCAGGTCGTATGCAAAATCCAGAGCTGTAGCATCCTGAGGGAGTGTCTTGATATCTCCTTTTGGAGTAAATACGAATATTTCGGAAGTAAAGAGATTTAATTTTATGGTATCCAGAAAATCCATCGCATTCGGATTCGGATTTTCTAAGATTTCCTGAATTGTTCCAAGCCATTTATCCAATGCCGATTCGTCCTCGATATGCTCTTTATATTTCCAATGTGCAGCCAAACCCCGCTCTGCTATTTCATCCATTCTGGAGCTACGGATCTGAACCTCTACCCATTGCCCGTCCGGCCCCATTACAGTGAGGTGTAATGCCTGGTATCCATTCGCTTTCGGGCTACTCACCCAATCTCTGAGCCTATCAGGACGGAGCTTATAAACATCGCTTATGGCAGCATAAATTTCCATACAACGTTTTTTCTCATCAATATCCGGCCCTGATTTGAAAACAATACGGACAGCAAAAATATCATAGATATCTTCGAAATCCACATTTTTCGTTTTCATCTTGTTCCAAATGGAATAAACAGTTTTCACCCTGTTCTTCATTTCGTACTTCATACCTATAGCATCGAGCTTAGGACAAAGAGGTGCTATAAAACGTTCATAGATTTTTTCTCTGTTAGCTTCAGTACTTTCGATTTTATGACTTATTTGCTTGTATTCATCAGGATGTTCATACTTAAAGCTCAAGTCTTCAAGTTCCGATTTAATCGCAAATAATCCTAAACGATGTGCCAATGGAGCATAAAGATACATGGTTTCTCCAGCAATTTTATATTGCTTAGCAGGCAATAAAGAGCCTAATGTACGCATATTATGCAAGCGATCTGCTATTTTGATCAATATTACACGAATATCGCTCGACATGGTAAGGAGTAATTTCCGCATATTCTCGGCCTGTTGAGAAGCCGCTTCTGCGAATATTCCACCTGCAATTTTTGTCAGGCCATCCACAATTTCAGCTATTTTATCTCCAAAAATATTACGAAGATCCTCTACAGTGTAATCAGTATCTTCCACGACATCATGTAACAATGCCGCGCAGATAGAAGTGGACCCCAGTCCCATCTCATCACAAACAATCATAGCAACAGCCAGAGGATGCGTTATGTAAGGCTCTCCTGACTGACGCTCCACTCCCTTATGGGCCTGATTGGCAAAATTAAATGCTTTATTTATGATTTCAAGCTTTTGCCTGTGATTCGAGTTTTTATAACATTCGAGAAGTTTTTCAAATTCGTTTTGAATCATCAACTCCTCATTTAGCTTACTTTCTCTTTCTTTGTTCATGAAGACTATAGAAACAAATTACACGCCCTTAGGGATTCTTAGCGTCTGCCCTATTTTCAGCGACGAATTGGAGGCGTTATTGTATTTCATAATATCTTTAGCAGTAACTCCCGGATAATTTTTCGCTATTGTATAAAAAGAATCCCCTGACTTTACTTTATAAGTCGTATAAGTATTCGAAGACTTCTTTTTTACTTCACTCTTTGATGCAGTCTTCGTTTCAGCAGATTTTGCAGGACTCGCTTCTTTCGATGCAGAAGCATTGCTTAATGCATATCCCCCATTATCCACATAAATTGTCAGTACGCGTCCAGACGATACCCTACTCGATTTCATCCCGTTCCAACGCTTGATCTGGGTAGAGTTAACCCCATATTGATTCGCAATAGACAGCATTGTTTCTCCCGCTTTAACTTTATGTTTTATTTTTTCCTGATGAGAAATTGCATTATTAGTTCTGTTTACAAATAATTCATTCGAACGATATTTTGCTATCGAATCTTCCAGTTGAACAAATCCATAAGCATAAGCTGCAGGCAGTTGCAAAGCATAAGGCTTGGAATGTCCCGGGATAATATCTCTCTTGTATTGAGGATTCAAATCCCGAAGTTGTTGTTTATCGATTTTCATCACTTCTGCAATTTGATCAAAATGAATTTCTCGATTGATCATTACAGTATCGGTAGAAAGAGGCAAATTAATTTCCGCAGGGTAGAGGTTGTGTTCGTGATAATAAGCCATTACATAGTTAACAGCTATAAAAAGAGGAACATACATTCGTGTTTCAGATGGGAGGTAAGGATAAATTTTCCAAAAATCCCGTTCGCCATTCGCCCTGTTGATGGCCTTCGTCACATTACCAGGTCCGCAATTATAAGAAGCTATAGCCAGATACCAATCGCCATAAAGTTCATACATTGCTTTAAAATATCGACAGGCAGCTTCCGTTGATTTAACCGGATCTCGTCGTTCATCGACCAAACTATTGATTTCCAGCCCATAAACCTTACCTGTCGGAAGTATAAACTGCCAGATACCAGAAGCTCCCATACGAGAGTGGGCTGTAGGATTCAATGCCGATTCAACGACAGCCAGATATTTTAGTTCCAGGGGTAATTGATAGCGATCCAACATCTCTTCAAACATAGGAAAATAAAAATCAGACCATCCCAAAACATACTCCATCAGGCTGCGTCGGCGATCAGCATAAAGATCGATGCAAGAACGAACTGTTTCATTAAAAGTCATCGGGATCACACGTGGAAGCTTAGATAGACGATCAGCATAAACAGCATCACTGATCACAGGATTACCTTTATTCTCTTTATTATTATGCTTGTTTGTAAAATAACTGCGACTCCATATTGTTAATAAACTATCAACATTCATATCCAGACTTTCCGGGATAAACTGCCCATCTTTGGTTACTCCAACAGTACTTGATCCAACATGAGTCGAATCCTTACCGGACGCTCGTTTGAGGTCGTCCCAAAGGGTAACCTGTGCAATTGCAGCACTACTTACCACAATAGAGATAATCAATAATACTATTTTCTTCATAAACTTATATTTTTCGGGTATATTACCCTGTTTTTACTGGTATTAAAACTTGAAGCTACACTGTACTCCCACTGAGCGGGAGTTGTAAGACGATTTTTCAAACAAAACCGGTTCCACTTTCATGCTCAGATCCTGATTAATATCAAAATCAAATAATTGAGCATCCACATAGGCATCAATCATAGTCAAGGCATAAACTCCAACTGTAATAAAATAGCTCAAATCCCTGTAACGACGATAAAAATCTTTCCCTTGTTGCAATCTGTATTGAAAATTTGTCTTATCAGATGAGCTCCAGGTGGACACATCCGGACTTAAATTTCCTTTATAACGAAGCCAGGAATTTGTTGTTTTATCATCGTCAGTAAAATCCTTATAAGCCTTGCTATACTCGTTATATTGATTCCCATTCCAGGTAATAGCGTACGCACAACCCAAAAATCCTCCGTAAACAATCGGCAATTTCCAATACTTTCGATTATAAATCTGACCTAAACCCGGGAAAATCGCTGAATATATGATTGCCTTTTTTGGATCAGGTTTAAACTTAGGCTTCAACTTTATCGAAGACGTATCAATCGCATTAGAAATGGATTTAACGTCGATTGAATCGAATGCATTCCTGATATGGATGGTATCCTGCATAGAATAATTATTCTCTTGCGCTTTAGCTTGAAAAGGCAGCAAGAGAATAAAAAACAATATGATTGCAACTATATTTTTCAATAGAAAATGATAACTAATTGAACCGGCTAAATTAGTTATTATTTTTTTAATGAGTCAAAAATTTGGATAATTCTTTCCAAATCCTTGTCTGTTTCAAAAGGAATGGTGATTTTTCCCTTTCCTTTTTCATCACAGGAGAACTGTACTTTAGTTTCAAAAAAATTTGATAAGTGATCTTTCAGAAGCTTATATTCTACCGGAGTTTTTGATTTTTCTTTTTTTACTTCTTTTACCGGAGTTTCGCTATTGAGTTCACGAATAATCTCTTCTGTACGACGAACAGAAAAACCATATTGTACAATTTGCTCATAGACCATCAGCTGTGTAGCCGGATCTTCAAGTCCAAGCAGGGCTTTAGCATGTCCCATATCGACTTTCTTGTCTTTAAGTCCCATTTGAATCTCAGCAGGAAGTTTCAAGAGACGAAGGAAGTTAGCTATGGTTGCCCGTTTCTTACCAATCCGTTCGCTCAATTTATCTTGAGTCAATTTATAGGTATCAATCAAATTTTGGAAAGCGAGGGCAATTTCTATGGAATTGAGATCTTCTCTTTGAATATTTTCAATCAAAGCCATTTCCATTACATTCTCATCACTGGCTTTTTTCACATACGCCGGTATGGTTGTCAATCCGGCAAGCAAAGAAGCCCGGTATCGTCTTTCTCCTGAAATAATCTGATACTGGTCTGTAGCAACTTCTCTCAGCGTAATCGGCTGAACCAACCCCAAGGCTTTGATAGAAGCAGCAAGTTCTTCAAGAGCCTCCTGATCAAAAACCGTACGCGGCTGATCCGGATTTGGTGTAATTTTAGATAATTCTACTTCATTGATAGAGGAAGTTCCGTTCGTATTCAGGTCTTCCATTGTTATCAATGCATCCAAACCTCGTCCTAATGGTGATTTATTTTGTTTCGACATATTTGATACTTATTTATTTTTCCGGATCAATTCTTCTGCTAATTGCATGTGATTAAGAGACCCTTTAGAATCCGCATCATATAACAGAACCGGCTGCCCATAACTAGGAGCTTCACTCAATTTGATATTCCGTTGAATTACTGTATCAAACACCAATTCCCGGAAATGTTTCTTCACTTCTTCGTAAATTTGATTTGCCAAACGCAAACGAGAATCATACATCGTCAGCAGAAAACCCTCTATTTCCAAGGCAGGATTCAGCTTTGACTTAATTATTTTAATGGTATTCAACAACTTACTAATACCTTCCAGGGCAAAATACTCACACTGAACAGGAATAATAACCGAATCAGCCGCTGTCAGTGAATTAACTGTAATCAGCCCCAAGGACGGAGAACAATCGATTAGAATGTAATCATACTTATCTTTTATCGGAGATAGTACTTCTTTCAATACTTTTTCTCTATTTTCGAAGTTAAGCATCTCTATTTCAGCTCCAACCAGGTCAATATGGGAAGGGATGATATTCAAATTATCCACATCCGTTTTAACTGTTGCAACATTGGCATCGATCTTATTAACAATACATTCATATATCGAGTTCTGTACTTCGCGGATATTAATACCCAACCCTGACGAAGCATTAGCCTGAGGATCAGCATCAACCACTAGTACTTTTTTATCCAATGTAGCCAAAGATGCAGCCAGATTGATTGTGGTAGTTGTTTTTCCAACACCTCCTTTTTGATTTGCTAAAGCAATTATTTTACCCATTGTATTCTAATTTGGATGCAAAAGTAATGCTTCTTAAGAAATGAAATTGTTTATTTTGGTTAAACTGTGTTGTTGTTGTTGATAAGTGGGGATTATTGTTAATAACTTTATTTTAAAAATTGTACCTTTGTAGAAAGTTTGAGAAAAAATAAAGCAGATGATTAACGGAAAAGAAAGGGAACCATTGATTTTGATCAGCAATGATGATGGTTTCGAAGCAAAAGGGATCAATGAATTAATAAAAGCAGTTACCCCATTGGGAGATGTCGTAGTTGTTGCCCCGGATGGTCCCCGGTCTGGAATGTCGAGTGCCATCACTTCTATTGAACCCCTGAAAATCAAGTTATTGGAAAACAAACCAGGCTTGAAAATTTATAGTTGTTCAGGAACTCCAGTTGACTGTATAAAACTGGGAATCAATCAATTACTAGACAGAAAACCGGATTTGGTAGTTACCGGCATCAACCATGGTTCGAATGCTTCTATTTGTGTCCTGTATTCAGGAACAATGGGAGCCGCGATTGAAGGCTGCATATTTGGAATTCCATCTATTGGTTTTTCATTGACCGATCACGCTCAGGATGCTGATTTCAGTAGTGCCACACATTATGCTGCACTGATTAGCAAAAAAATATTAGCCGAAGGCTTACCTTCCGGAGTATGCCTGAACGTAAATATCCCAAATGTTGAAAGCATCAACGGTATCAAAATATGCACACAGACTAAAGGTCAGTGGATAAAAGAATTCTACACCACCGAAAAAAACGGAGAAAAGCAATACTGGCTAACTGGGGAATTCGATAATTTTGAACCCGACAATACGGAATCCGACGAATGGGCATTAGCCAATGGTTATGTCTCTGTTGTTCCGACTAAAATAGACATGACCTCACATGAGATGCTCAACAAACTAAAACATTGGGAGTTAGTAAATGAAGTACTACATAATTGCCGGTGAAGCCTCCGGAGACCTGCATGCATCAAATTTGATGAAATCCCTGAAGGCAATTGATTCCGAAGCGGATTTCCGTTTCTTCGGAGGAGATCTTATGTCTGCCGTTGGAGGGACATTAGTCAAACATTACCGGGAAATGGCGTTTATGGGGTTTATTCCGGTACTATTGAATTTGCGGACAATCTTCAAAAACATGAAAATATGCAAGGAAGACATTCGCAACTATCAACCTGACATTGTGTTACTTATTGATTATCCGGGATTTAATCTCAAGATTGCCAAGTTTGTAAAAGAACAGCTTTCTATCCCTGTCTATTACTACATTTCTCCAAAGATATGGGCCTGGAAAAAATACCGGATCAAGAGTATCCGGAAATACATTGACAAAATGCTCTGTATTTTGCCGTTTGAAGTTGATTTTTATAAAAAGAATAATTATGAAGTAACATACGTGGGTAATCCAACCGTCGATGCCGTAGCCGGAAGAGACCATGTTTCAGAAACATTCGAATCTTTTGTTAATGGCAATAGTCTGGAGAACAAACCTATTATTGCTCTTTTGGCAGGAAGCCGAAAACAGGAAATAAAAGACAATCTGCCGGCAATGCTGGAAGCAGCCTTTGTTTTCACTGATTATCAGATGGTTATTGCCGGAGCTCCGGGAATTAATATGGAATATTACCAAAATTACATTGGAAAATATCGACCAAAAATTGTATTCGGACAAACTTACCGCTTACTTCAACAATCATCGGCAGCTTTAGTAACTTCCGGTACTGCGACTTTAGAAACTGCTCTGTTTCGGGTTCCGCAGACTGTTTGTTACCAAACTCCTGTCAAGCATATCGTTAGCTTTGTCTTCAAAAACTTTTTCACTACAAAATATATATCTTTAGTGAATCTGATTGCGGATCGTACGATTGTTCAGGAGCTTTTTGCAGCCTCTTTTTCTATCCAAGCCATCAAAAATGAATTGGACAGACTGTTGAATGATACAAACTATAAGAATCTGATGTTGCAGGGATACGATGAAGTTATTGATTTATTGGGAAGTCCGGGAGCATCAGCACAAGCTGCAAGAGCGATTTATAATTCCTTGAAATGATTTCTATTGTTTCAAATCCTCCATATCTGCAATATTATTCAAGATCGCATAAACAGCCAATCCTGACAAAGATTTAATTCCTGTTTTTTCAATAATATTTTTCCGGTGGGACACAACGGTATGCGGACTTATTGACAATTGGTCGGCCACTTCTTTATTTGCCAATCCCCTCAACAGCAGTTTCAAGACATCTTTTTCCCGATCGGTCAATTTTTCATTGGAAGAGGATGAGTTTTCATTGTTTTGTGACGACAAATTCTTGAATTTATTGATAATCGTATCTTCCGAATCCGTAATGAAAATCACTTCATTAAAAAGGTCTGCAAGCTCTTTTTGATTATAATATTGATAAATAAGCCCTACAAAAAAAGTATCTTCACTTAGTTTATATTTATACCTGATCTTTTCTTTCCCTTCGTACGATGCCTCCGGACTGAGTATAATTAAATCAGGCTGTGTATTCCTCATCAACATACTCCACTCTCCAAAGTCTTCCATGCACACCACTTTAGAACAGATTTCATGTGCATATAATATTGCAGTAAGGCCTTCACGAATTATCTTAGACTTCTCAACGATAACAATTTTCTTAAACATACTGTTTAGTTTTCACTTTGAATATCACATTCCATCTTCTTCACAGAGGGTACCAACAAATGTTCTTCAATAAAAGAATGATAAGCCAGATCTTCCTCCAATTTAAAAAGCTCTCTCAAAACTTCAACCCTGTAATGCGAAGTAATATCTTCCGGAATGTATTTAATCAGGATATTTTTCAGATCAAGTAGTTTTTGTTCTATATCCGTGTGATTTTTCTCAAACTCCGACATCCTGAATTTGGCCGGATGAGGATCAGTTAGAATATCTGTTATATATGGGACTATATCATCATCTTCGTAAGGGAAATGCTCTTCCACTTCCCGAATGTATTCATCGAAAAATGAGACAATGATCTGTCCTTGTTTAGGGGGAATACTTTCTGAGAAAAGAACAATCAACCTTTTTATCTGAGGGATCTGAACTTGTTTAAAGTGTCTGTGAGAAGATTTGAGAAAGCGTAATAAATCAGGAATGGATTCCTTTTCTAAACAAGTATCGTGCTTAAGACTTCCCTCAAAAGCCTGAAGTAAAGCAATAAAAGCATGAACATTCACTCCATACCGTTCTGCAATTTCCTGAACCCGTTGGTCTCCAAAACCAAAAGCTATTCCCATGCACTCAAGAACGGTGATCGTATCAGGATGATCTATGATCAATTCCGACATTTTGAGGTTAGGAGACACTGTAGTTGACATTTTTACCATCATCTCAATATTTTAAGAAACAATTTACAACCTTCCTTATTTAGATTGTTTCTAATTAAAGAAACAAAGTTACAATTTTTAATGTAAATCCAGGTCTGATTTTGGAAAATTTCCCTTTTATGCTTAACATTGTAGTTTATTTACTTAATCTGTTTATGGAAAAATCACAGGAACAACGTTTGCAATCGCTAGATGCTTTACGAGGCTTTGATATGTTTTGGATTATTGGAGGAGAGGGCATTTTCATTGGGTTGGCTTCGCTTACCGGATGGCCGCTTCTGAATTGGTGGGCACATCAGTTACATCATGTCGCATGGCATGGTTTCGTATTCTACGATATGATTTTTCCCCTTTTCTTATTTATCGCCGGTATTTCATTTCCATTTTCACTGGCAAAAAGTCGCGAAAAAAGAGTTAGCAATAAAGACTTATATTACAAAATCATACGAAGAGGTCTGCTATTGGTTTTACTTGGTTTTGTTTATAATGGAATTTTGGCATTTAACTTCGAAAACTTCCGTTATGCGAGCGTTCTGGGGCGTATCGGTTTAGCCTGGATGTTTGCTGCTTTGATTTTTTTCAACACAAAAAAAGCGGCTCCACGTATTATTTGGTGCATCGGGTTCCTCATTTTTTACTGGCTACTGGCTGCTTTTGTTCCTGCCCCTGATTATCCGGGAACTGATCGTTTCTCGGCAGAAGGGAATTTCAGTTGTTACTTCGACCGCTTATTCCTTCCCGGAAGATTATATGGAAAAATATTTGATCCGGAAGGGATTCTGGGCATTATACCCGCTATATCAACAGCCTTATTAGGTATGTTGACCGGACAATTCGTGATGCAAAAAAAGGAAAACTTAGGCGACAAGAAAAAAACATTGTATCTGATAATTGCCGGAATTATCCTGATCATTGTCGGATTACTCTGGAATACGATATTCCCTATCAACAAAGCACTTTGGAGCAGCTCTTTCGTTTGCTTCGTCGGCGGGCTCAGCTTGTTATTATTCAGCTTGTTCTATTATATCATCGATGTACTTAAATACAGGAAATGGTCATTTTTCTTTGTTGTTATCGGACTTAATTCCATCACTATATATCTGGCTCAAAGAATTATTGATTTCTACGCCACTTCAAATTTCCTCTTCGGAGGACTGATTGGCTGGTTCCCTGAGTCATGGAATGAATTTTTGAATTCCACAGCATACATTGTTATCGGATGGGGATTTTTGTATTTTCTGTATCGGCAACGGATCTTTTTAAAAGTATAACAACCTATAAATCTGCACAATGATATGAAATTTTTTATCGACACGGCCAATTTAGCCCAGATTCAGGAAGCAAGCAAATTCGGGATCCTCGACGGTGTAACCACCAATCCTTCATTGATGGCAAAGGAAAATATAAAAGGAACAGAGAATATTCGGCAACATTACATCGATATCTGTAATATCGTTGATGGAGATGTCAGCGCTGAAGTACTCTCAACCGATTACGAAAGTATGATTGCAGAAGGGCTAGAACTAGCAGCTTTACATCCAAATATTGTGGTAAAAGTCCCTTGCACACGAGATGGCATCCGGGCAATTAAATATTTTACCAATCAATCTATCCGCACCAATTGCACATTAGTATTTTCTACCGGACAAGCATTATTGGCAGCAAAGGCCGGAGCAACGTATGTATCACCGTTTGTAGGTCGTCTGGATGACATTTCAACGGATGGCATTGCTCTGATTCGTCAGATTGTTGATATATATCGCAGATACAATTACCGGACTCAGGTATTGGCAGCTTCGATCCGTCACACAATGCATATCATTCAATGTCTGGAAGCAGGAGCAGATGTTGCCACCTGCCCCTTACAACCGATATTAGGCTTACTGAAACACCCACTAACCGACTCAGGATTAGCCACTTTCATTTCAGATGCAAAAAAGATGGAATAACAAATTCATTTCGTCTGCTTATATTTTACTACAAAATATCCGGCAATAATAAAGCCCAAGATCCACAATGCGTCGACCCAGACATATTGGGGGAACCAGGTTATTTTATCGCGAAGAAGATCATCAAATATGAAAGGAGAATTTGTATAGGGTAATAAATAAGCATGTTTCCAGCTCGATAACATCAGTCCGAGAATGGTCATAAAGCAGGCACTTCCAACGCAAATGACAAAATTATTCCAGCATAATGCTACGACAAAATGAATTGTTGCAATAGAGATTACCACGACAAAATGCTTGAAAAAGATCGGGAGCAGGAATCCGGCACCCTCCCCTACATTACTGAAATTCAGTTGAGGATACATCTCGGATAAAATGAAACCTGAGGCCAATATTAAAACATATCCTAGCCCAATGGATATCAACAGCAAAAGATACAGGAGCTTTATTTTTGAAAAATAAAAATAATACTTGTTTACAGGCTGTGTATATATCAATTTCCATCCGTTATTTTTGTCTTCCACATTCACCAATGAGAATGCAACGAGTGCCGCCAACATGGGCAAAAAGAACACAAAAAACTGGATAAAATTTCGGGCATAAGATACCCATAAGGAAGCTTCAGAGCGGCTTTGAATTGGAACATCCCCTGCTTTATCACTATAAACAAGAAAAAACAAAACGGTCGCCAGTATGGGAAACAAAATAATAATCCAACAGGTAGTTGTCCTGCGTAATTTGAAAACTTCCCCGGCAAATACTTTACATATAGTAGTCATAATTAATTCTTTTGTTGGGTTAGTTGAAAATAAATATCTTCCAGGGAAGTTGTTCCTATATCTATAATGTTCGGATCCAGATTATTATCCAGCAACAAGTTTAGTAAACGAGAGAAATGGCGGGTATCATTGATCAGGACATCGACAATATCACTTTTGTTTCGTTGAGCTTCATATTCATTTTCCAATAACAGCTTCATTCCAGCTTCTGGATTACTCATATAAACAGATACTTTCTTTGCTGCCGGTCCGAGAAGGTCGGTAATAGTCCCTTGAGAGATTAACCGTCCCTTCTCTATGATCCCGACATGCGAACACAATTTTTCTATTTCTCCTAAAATATGGCTGGAAAGGAAAATGGTAACACCCTCATTATCATGCAAAGATTTAAAAATCGACCTCATTTCGTAAATACCATTCGGATCAAGCCCATTAATCGGTTCATCCAATACCAATAATTTAGGATTACTAAGCAGAGCCGTTGAGATATACAACCGTTGCTTCATTCCCATTGAGAAATTTTTAACCCGTTTATTTCTGTCGTTCCAAAGTCCTACACTCTTCAGTACCTGTTCCATCCTCGACTTACCGACATTCAATAAAAGATTCAGGTATCTCAAATTTTCCCAAGCAGTAAGATGGCCATAAAACGAAGGAGCTTCAATCGCATTTCCCGTTTGAGATAATATTTCATTCCTGTGGGAGGAAAATTCCTTCTCAAACAGAAAAGTGGTATTCTCTCCAGCATTCAACAAACCCAATAAGAGTTTGATCGTAGTGGATTTCCCGGCACCATTCGAACCAAGAAACCCATATATTGAATGATACGGAACAGTCAAACTCAAATCGTGTAAAATAGGAGTCTTTCCGTAACTATAATTCAGATTCTTTGTTTCAATAATATATTTTTCCATTACATTCCAAATTTATTAATTCCGGGTATTCCATGATATTCTTTTTTTTCTTTCTTTTTTTCTATTTCACGACTGGAAATAATCGCTTGTGCGAATAATAGCCCGATGATGATTATAACCAGACCTATCAATAATTTAGTGGACAATTTCATCGTTTTCATTTCTTATTCTATTGAGTGTTGTTGATATAAACTATTTATCTCTTCCATTGTGAAGCCTAAGAGAGTTATATTTTTGAAGAATTCAGGAAGGTTTTCTTTCAGGAACAGGTTCCTTCTTACCTTCAACACCAGATTTAGACCATCTTTAGATACAAAGTAGCCAATACCACGTTGATTATAAATAATCCCTTGTTGTTGCAAGTGATCATACGTACGCATTGCCGTATTCGGGTTTACTTCCAAAGATACTGCCAGATCACGTACCGATGGGATACGTTCATCGGGCAACCATTCTTTTCGCAGGATCTTGTCTTCGACAAATCCGGCAATTTGAAGGTATATTGCTTGAGAATCGTTGAATTGCATAATTAAACTGTTTTTTCGTTAAACTTAACCCAAGCAATTACAACCAGATAAAGACTGACAAAAAGAGTCAGGCAATGTCCAATATAACGATACTCATCTACAAATGAGTAGCTGTAAAATTTATTATCAATCTGCTCTGCCAAAAATAAGAAAGGTATCCCCATCCCTTCATTCCCTGATACAAGGAAATATATTGGCTTAACTAAAACAGCTATCAAAATAAAAGAGGCGATTACCACAAGAAACGTTTTGGTATGAGCACGTTTCTTAAAAAACTGAGCTCCACACAAAAAACAGGCAGCAGTAAAAAACCACCATATCAACATGATAGAGCTATACAATTGGGCGATGCCAAGTCCACCTTCAAGAGAAGAACCGTTCAGATGAAATGTATTTGTAATCCAAGAATTGTAAATAGCTCCCATATTCATCACAAAAAGATAATACAATAAAAATATCAGAGGAAAAACAAGCATACAATAAACAGACTTTGCCATGAATTTCTCCAGATTTGAAGCAGGAACTAAAAGTAATGATATCGTCTTTGGTTTTGAAGAAAACTCAGAAAAACAAATATTAGTTATGTACCCTTGAAATACAAGAAGCAATAGAAAGAAAAAAGTAGAAGTAAATTGAACATCCATATGAGACCTCGAAACAGCTGCTATTCCAAAGTAAAATACGCATATTCCCAATAACATGCCCAATGTGAGCAGTATTTTTTTGCTATTCATATAATACTCGATGGTAATCAATTTACCTAACCTGGAAATATTAAAACTGGTATCCATAACGTAATCAAATTTTAGTTGTGAATAGTGAACTGACCTCTTTCCTGGACGAAGTAACAGCATTGAATAAAATCTCCATATCAACTCTCGAAGAGATCCCTTTTTGATTCGAAATAATTGCCTTTCCCCCTATTACACCAGGTTCATCATAAAGTATCTTTTCCGGTTTATCTGAATCAGTATAGGATACAAAGCTATATTCAGCGGCAACATCATCTATCGATTTATTAAAAACAATACGATGATCTTCAAGAATAACCACTGTATCTATCAGATTTTCAAGATCACGGACCTGGTGAGTGGAAATTACAATACAACGTTCATCCGTTGCAATAGAAGCGATTATTTTCCGGAATTGAGTTTTTGAAGGGATATCCAGGCCATTAGTTGGCTCATCCATTAGCAAAATGCGAGTATTACAGGCCAGAGCAAAAGCGATGAACGCTTTCTTACGTTGCCCCATAGACATTTTTAAAAGAGAATCGCCTGGTGATACTTCAAATTCTCTTAGATATTGATTATACTGATTATCATCAAAATGAGGATAAAACGGAGCATACAAATCAGCATATCGCACTGGAGTAACATTCGGAACAAAAAATTCTTCCGGAACCAGGAAAAAATCCCGAAGAAAAGCAACCTCTCTCTTTCCAGGAAAAAATCCTGCTGCAACGATAGTTCCTGTTTGAGGAAACAGCAATCCGGATAAAAGATGTAACAGGGTACTCTTTCCGGTTCCATTCTTTCCCAATAATCCATAAATATGGCCATTGGAAAGATTCAAATTTAATTTGTCGAACAAGCGTTTACGCTTGCTGTACGTAAATTTCAAATCAGATATTGTAACCATCTTAATCTATATTTTAGTGTACTAGTATAATAATACATTGCAAATGTACGGAAGTTTTTTTAATATCCAAATTTTCAAGAAAGATTTTTTACAAATTTATTCAAGGACTATTTTAAATCCGAGTGATTTTATTAGCTTTAGTGTACCTATAGCTGTCTTTCGATCGTACTCTTTTTCATTTTCAGGAAGTTGATCGTAAGAAACCAGGCAAGGATGTAATTTATGGGTATCATTACGGGATTCTCCGTATTGCCAACCTTCGGCAATACGTGCTGCGGCCCAGACTTCATGAACATTTCGAGCAATTTGCTCTGTCAATTCAATAAGTTCCGGTGAAAGTTCCACGTCGTCAGTATTAATTGGATTAGGAATATATGTCATATTATTTTTTATTTTTCATCCTTTTAAAAATCAACGGCAATACTGAAGAAATACAAATATCAAATTCTTTAGCATTAATTCCATTATTATTGTCTTGCAGATCATCATAAGAACGGATATCATAATGAATAAATCGGTTCCTATACTCATTTTTTCGTGAAATATCATTTTGTATTACTTCACACTCTTCGTTTGTGGGAGACCTATAACCCATTATTAATTTTTCGATATTCCATCTATTATGTTCAACCGTTGACAACATCTCAATATCATCATCAGATAATACTTCTGATAAATTTCGTCCACCTAAAGATCTGAATTTAAGCTCTATAGAATTAACATTATAGTGATTGGACCATTTTTTTGCAGTTGACAACGCATTCCATTCCGATTCTATTACTTCACGGTTATCAAATGAGATATCTTCCATTATTTCCCGAATTGCAGCAATCATAGTCTTATTTTTATCTTTATCTCCACATTTTCCATAAAAATAACAATAAGCATGGTTTACCAGCTTAGCATATTCCCTATAGGCATTCGACAAGTCATAACAACTATCTAACATTCCAAAAGGCCGGACATTTTTATACTTTCGATAATCATCTTTAGTCTTCTGCGACAAACAAGATACCATGTAATGAGATGTCTCCTGACGAATCAGAACAGGAATTTCATTATCATAAACCTCATTAGGCAGATACAATCCACAAGCAATAGCTGTAGGAGATGAACTAAAACATACCGCAATAGTCAATAATGAAGTCCTTTTCTGACTCCATTCTGCTAACATACCCTGTACTTTAGAATCTTCAATTCGTCCCTTAATAAATTCAAACCGGATATCGGTGAATTTAGTTTTTGAGGACACATTTCCACTTACGTCCTGATTATCAACATCTTGATAACAACAATCGACTTCTTCAAACAAATATCTATAGCGGTTTTTCAAAAAATTCATTTCCCGATCGGCATGATCATCAATAAAAGTGATCCGTGTTTTTATCCCTTTCGTTATAAAATTCGGAAAATGACAAATATGTGCAGCCTGCATTCCCATAGCAATTCCCATACTCGACATTCCAAGCACAACCAAATGAACTCCAAACTCAGAATCCTTATCTATACCATTCCGATCTAAGGCCTCATAGTCCACCCAAGGCAAAACATCCTCTTCTTCGGACTGGTCCACCGGATGATATTTTCTGGCGACAAGTACTTTATGCGCCCAAGTTTCATAGAAATTAAATGGGATAAAGTCAATATAGTCTTTGATACTGACCATCTCCTGCTGTTGGAACACTGCGTATGTCGATTGATATTCAACAAGGACATGGAAGCTTTTTTTCTCAGATTTGCTTTCTTTCAGTAAGCTATTACTTATTTTCAAGCATTCCATATTCAAGGAATCATGATCATACTCATCGTTCTCACCCAAAAGCAATATCTCTTTGGCAAACGGCAAACGTAATTTCTCCAAGTCCTCTCTGGAGGTCCGGTTACCACTCACAATAACAACTTTCTTTTCAATCTGATATTTGAGCTTGGAAAATAATTCATGATACACTCCGGGGACTTCCTGAGAAGTCTGAATAACAATGTCA
>JAVBUX010000253.1:0-3798 GCA_031554915.1 Bacteroidales bacterium
CTCAATGAATGTTGCTATCACATTGGAAACCAACACATAACCGACTTTGAATTCCGGATTATAAAACCAGTTAACTGTATCAGGAAAATGTTTGGACAACCAGGGGCATGCTAAAAGAAAAAATGCACTGAATAATGTATAAACAATGATGTAAACTCCTCTTAAAGCAGCAAACTTAACCGGACGTTGTTGATATCGTAAATAAGCGTATGGAATAGCACAAAAGGCATCCAAACATAAGAAGATTAGTGTCAGGCGGATATAGACGGAAGGAATTTCATCATTCCACAAATAAGGCCGTATGGATGGCAAAAATATCTGAAAAATAATCAGGACTACGAGTATCAAAGACCCGACAGCGGTCAATGTAGTAGAGTAAACTGTTATAGGATCATATTTATCCTTTTGATTGGCAAAACGAAAAAATCCGGTTTCCATTCCAAATGTCAGGATTACCATCGACAAAGCAACATACGCATATAAGTTACTCATCATTCCAAATTCTGCCGGAGCCAGTGTATAAGTAAAAAGAGTGGTCAATAACCAGCTGATCATTTTTACCAATATCGTGCTCCCTCCATAGATGACAGTATCTTTTGCCAATGATTTCATTTGCCCCATACAAACAACTTTTAGAATAAATATCCCTGTTGTCCGGCTCGTGTACGCCCCAAATGCTGGTAAGCTAATGGAGTAACTTCACGCCCCCGGGGTGTACGTTTCATAAAACCTTCTTTAATCAGGAAAGGCTCATACACCTCTTCAATGGTACCTGAATCTTCTCCTAAAGCCGTTGCTATAGTCGTAATTCCAACAGGACCACCATTGAATTTATCAATAATAGTACACAGAATTTTATTGTCAATTTCATCCAGGCCATATTTATCGATATTCAAGGCTTCCAGTGCAAAGCAAGCAATTTCTTTATCAATCTTTCCGGTTCCTTTTACTTGTGCAAAATCCCTGACACGACGAAGAAGAGCATTACAAATACGAGGAGTACCACGACTTCTCGAAGCAATCTCTGCAGCTGCACTATCACTACATTCCACATCCAGAATATTGGCCGAACGTTTCACAATAGACGCCAAAGTATCTATATCATAATATTCGAGGTGAAGATTAATCCCAAAACGGGCACGCAAAGGAGAGGTCAACAAACCGCTACGGGTGGTAGCTCCCACCAATGTAAACGGCTCCAGTTCTATCTGTATAGACCTGGCGCTGGGACCCTTATCGATCAGAATATCGATCCGGTAATCTTCCATTGCCGAATCTAAATATTCTTCCACAACCGGACTCAAACGGTGTATTTCATCAATAAAAAGGACATCGTTCTTTTCCAGGGAAGTCAATACACCAGCCAGATCTCCAGGTTTATCAAGTACAGGACCTGATGTTACCTTAAATCCCACATTCAATTCATTGGCAATGATATTCGACAAAGTGGTCTTTCCCAAACCCGGAGGACCATGCAAGAGAACGTGATCCAATGCTTCCGCACGCATTTTGGCTGCCATCACAAATACTTTCAGATTTTCAACGACCTTGTCCTGGCCGCTGAAACTCTTAAACGACAACGGCCTCAGAGCATTCTCAAATTCCCGCTCTTTTTCCGAAATTTGCTGGTTGCGTATATCGAATTCACTCATGTTTATAACTTATTACCATAAGCCAGATCCCCGGCATCGCCAAGGCCAGGGACAATATAAGCCTGGTTATTCAATTCCGGGTCGATAGCTCCAACCCAAAGTGTGGTATCCTTTGGAAATATTTTTTTCAGTTCATTGACTCCCGGTTGACTGGCTATAGCGCAGGCAATATGAATTTTTGCAGGAGTTCCTCTTTTTAACAGGGTTTTATATGCCAGATCCAAAGATGAGCCTGTTGCCAACATCGGATCGATGATAATCAAGGTTTTACCCTCGATACTGGGAGCGGAAAGATATTCCACTACAATATCAAAATGAGTATGATCCGCATTGTACTGCCTTGATGCTGAGACAAATGCATTTTCTGCTTTATCAAAAAACTGCAAAAATCCCTGATGCAAAGGCAAGCCGGCACGTAAAACCGGAGCCAGGACTACTTTTTCGGAATATAGCGGCACATTGGCCACTCCCAATGGAGTTTGTACCCGATGAACAGTGTAATCCAAAGTTTTACTTATTTCATAAGAAAGGATCTCTCCTATTCTTTCTATATTTTTACGAAAACGAAGACTGTCCGAATGAATAACTACATCACGAATTTCTGCGATAAAATGATTGAGAATACTGTTATTGTCCGATAGATTGTGTACTGTCATTGAGTATCTTAGGTTTATTTTTAATCTTTTTCGGGCTCAAAGTTACCATTTTCCAATGAAACGGCATATTCAAAAGAGCGAATAAATATGTTTTTCCATGCATTTTTTTTCGAAACTTCCGACAAATTATTATTATGCCAGATCACTACAAAATCGCCTCCTGATTTTTTACATTCCAATGCAAAACGGTTAATTTTCAACAGAGCGTCTTCCGGGGCCATTTTTTGATGTATCATCAGACTGGTATCCATCAAAATTGTAGGGCGAATCAGCAATCCCGTAGAGCAATTATTATTTAAATCGAAAAAATGATAAGGTACAGCAGTTCCGGAACGAAATCCCGGAGTTTTTGCGTAAGACAGGGAAAAATCTTCAGTAAACTTCAAATCATCTAAAACATTGAACGTCTCCGGAAAACGAAGCCTCAGAAAATGTTGACGGGCAACAAAAACCGGCTTTCCTAATACCTTTTTTAATTTTTGCTTTTCTCTATTGACTGTATTTTTGTCAAGGAAACCCTCATACGAAGGATGTAATCCGACAGTAACATTTTCTAATGCACGGAGATACTGATAATATTTTCTTTGCGGATAAAGCGTCTTTCTTCCATACTTCCCATACCTGGCGAATAAAGCGAACAAATAATAATGCCTTCCATTTTTTTTATGAAAATCATCAATCCAACGGATTGCTTGTAAGTACGGATCTTGTTTCAGATGAAAAACAACTTTTAATCGTTCAAAAAAATCTGAAAATTTGCCTTTCAGAAGATCACGCAACGCTCCTACCGTATTTTTAATAAATCCTTTATTCCTGTATAAATATGGATAATCGATATCGAATGTACTCACAAACCGGTACTGACGTAATTTGTAATCGTTTGCTCTTCCAAATTTTTCGATTAGTAAATCCCTGAATTTATACGTCCAACGGTCAATCAACGGAACATCCAAAAAACCGTTTTTATAAGCCAGTGACTCTTCATAAGGAAATCGGGAATGGATATCAGTTTTTACACTTCCGTATTCTTCGTATGAGGTTAATAAATAGAAAGAAGCGGAAAAAATATCGAACGGAATATCTCCTGCAGCATTAGGAAAAAAGCAAAATAATTCATCCCAATAAAAACCATCAATATGTATATGAGGATTGACATCTTCTTCCTCCAAAAGACCGAATGGAGAGATTTGAAGACCATGATCCAAATCCTCTGACGAATAATTGATACAAGCACCTGTATGATTCAAAAATGCCTGCCTATCATTACTTAAAATAAAATCCACTCCCAGAATATTTTTCAATAAATGTCCGGCAATATATTCCAATCGGGAATTAAGACGTGGGGAATAAATAAAAATCATACTTTCTGAAAGAACAACCAACAAATTTACTGATTATTTCTCAATGGACAAAATTTACGTTCAACAAAAACTTACTATAATAATTTTTACATTAAAATAAAAACAAAAAATATAAATAATTGTATATAA
>JAVBUX010000273.1:0-11295 GCA_031554915.1 Bacteroidales bacterium
TTGTTAAAAAATAGCTAGTTATACTATAAATTACACACATGGTTCTTTTCTGTTTTTTGCTGAATTTTATAGTTGTTTTTCTGTTATTTTATGATTTCTATTTTCACAGGATAGGCATAATCAACCCAAAGTTGCTCCGCTTTTTCTGGAGAAATTTCACCATCATATTGAAAAACACGGTAATTTAATTTGTATTTCTTTCCGGATTCCAGGACCCAATCAATATCTTTGGTTGGTGCGAAGTTCATAAATGCATCTCCACGACCTCCATTCGCATTTTGATCCCAAATTCTGAGTGGTTCGGGAGCGTTATAGTTATTTGGATGACTCATAAACATAATTCCGGCTTTTCCATTTTTACATTCTCCGGTCAGATAGATCCAACGGGCTTTTGTGCCGTCGATTTGAGGGCGATCTTTACCTTCAGATGTATGCATGATGGAGTTTTTATTCGTCCATACCTCTGTGGCGCGGATAGAGAATCCTGCGTAACGATAAGCTTTTAGAATAACTGGTAATGCCGTATTCGGATGCAGTTCGGATCCAAAATCCCAAAGGAAACCTTCACCTTTAGGCTGATTCCATACTTTTACATCCCAAATTTCGTCCATGATTTCTTTCGCATTACTTTCTTTACCGTCAGGAAAAATGTAATGGCCTTGTAACGCTTTGAATCCTGCATATATAGGTCCTTCTGCCTTTTCTTTGAAAGATTCGAATTTTACAGTTCCTTTGCGGTCGCGAAGATTCCACAAATCGTAAGTTCCTCCGTCATATTCTAATTTGGTCCAAGGATTCCAGATACCATAATGATGATAATGGTCTTTGGGTTGAATGGCTGTCAGAGTATCGCCGGCAGGAGACCATGCCGGGTGTATGAATCCGCTTCTTTTATAAGCGGTATCAATACCTACAGGAGGATATACAGTACGGTGAACATATTGTAAAACGGGCAGAGAATTTTTCTTTAGAGTCAATTCTCCATTCTTGTCTTCTACTTTCATCAGATTTTTCCCCTTTTGTGCTTTGTTTTTGATTTCGGCAACAAAAGTACGAGTCGTATTTACAGGGGTTTTACCTGAAAGGATCCAATAGAGTTTAGTCCCTTCAGGAGTTTTTTCCAGTTGGCAATCGGTTTTTACTTTCTTGCCATTAATCATTTCTGTCAGTTGAATTCCGGCAGGATCTGTAGCGTTAGTTTGAGTCCATTGGAGGCAGACAACTGAATTCTCACGGGAATAATTACCGGAACTCACCTTTAATGTGATATTTTTTTGCGCATGGAGGGCACCAGTGGCACAAAATATCAAAGATAATATTGCAATGTTTCGTAATGTTTTCATTAATTATCTTAATAAAAATTATATGGTGGACGTTGAGGACGAGAAAGCATAGCATTTGCCTGATCGTCGTTTTTGAAGCGTTCTGCAATCGGATCCCAATACAATTTTCGATTCAATTTCATCGCAATATGTTGCAATAAGCATGCCGAACAAGAACGGTGTGCCACTTCTGCCGGAGTAATATTTGGTTTTCCGGTACGGATACTTTCCAACCAGTTTCCATGATGATCAGTGCTTTTATACAAGTGAACATCATTATCTGTCAATGGAGCTAATATTTTAGGATCGGAAGCTATGAGCGCTTTTGATGCTTTATTGGTCGCAGGGTCATTTGCAGAAGCAGAATAATTTCCACGGCAAACGAAAATCCATCCGTTGGTACCAGTGAAGAGTACTCCGTTTGGTTTTTCTTTACTTTCGGTTACCCCAAATACGCGAACTCCGTTTGAATAGAGCATTTCAGTAGAATAATCTCCGTGAACATTCCACAAACCGGAGGTCGGGAATTTTGCAGTACCTGAAATTTCAATAGGTCCGCTGTGTTCGGTGTCCATTGCCCAATGTGCGATATCGAAGTGGTGAGATCCCCATCCGGTAATCATTCCAGCTCCGAATTGTTCGCAACGTAACCATCCCGGACGTCCGTATCCCTGTTGTGGATGTACACGATCAACAGTGTATGGAACGTAAGGTGTTTGTCCCAACCAAGCATCGTAATTCAGTCCCTCAGGAATAGGCATTTCTTGAGGATTACCTCCGGCAGGATCGCCTGGCAAGCGTACTTCGATCGTTTGCAATTTTCCAATACGGCCACTTCTTACCAATTCGCAGGCAAAACGGAATTGTTCCATCGAGCGTTGTTGGCTACCGATTTGCAGGATACGTCCAGATCTATTCACGGCATCACTCATTGCTCTGCCTTCTGCAATAGTTAGGGAAGTCGGTTTCTGCAGATATACGTCTTTCCCGGCTCTTACTGCATCGATAGCTTGTGCAGCGTGCCAATGGTCAGGGGTGCTGATCAGAACAGCATCGATATCTTTATCTGCAAGAAGATCACGATAATTTTCGTAAGTCTTTACTCCGCTGTAACTTGTATTCAACTTCTTGGAATAGGTATTTTCCACTAAAGTTTTAGCTTCAACCAGTCTGTGTGCGTCCACATCAGATACCCCAACGATGCGGGCATAATCGTATTTCCATACTCCGGGCATGTCATGGTCGCGAGAAATACGTCCGCAGCCAATAGCCCCAATATTGATTCTGTTTGATGGAGCATTAGCTCCGAATACTGAAGATGGAAGAATTGTAGGTGCAACAACAAGTCCTAAGCCTGCAGTTAATGATTTTTTGATAAAATCCCGTCTTCC
The DNA here is from genome assembly GCA_031554915.1 of Bacteroidales bacterium. GTDB lineage: Bacteria > Bacteroidota > Bacteroidia > Bacteroidales > Azobacteroidaceae > BNXB01. The sequence goes on from JAVBUX010000273.1 coordinate 2,714, forward strand.
GTTGTTATTTTCGTTTTTCATGATTTTATATGTTTTTATGTTTAATTTTTAGTTCACTTAATGACCCATTTCAAACCGCCAAGGATGTGCCCCATGTAATTTGGATCGGAATAATCAGCCGGAGCATGTCCAAGGGCAGTGTACCATTGTCTTCCTCCTTCAAAATCATTACACCATACACATGGAAATACTTTTCCAAAAGTGTAAGGCATTGATTTGCTGGATTTATAGGTCGGAGAAGAAAAATCTGAAACCATTAAAATTCTAACAGTCGGGTTGATCTCTTTCATAAAATACAGTTCGTCTTTTACGATCCTTACTGAAGGTTGTCCTTTGGTAGAAGGGTGAGAAGGATCAACAACTTTGACCGGAAATTCCTGGAAAGGAGGGTGAAAGTCGAAAGTGCATCCTAACATTTGCTTGAACCAATCCCAGTTTCGCTCTGTTCCGCAAGCAGAGTGTACGCCCACAAAACCTTTGCCGGAACGAATGTATTTTACAAATCCGTCACGTTCTTCCTGATTGTCGAATACATCGTTATTAGTGTTAGAAAATACAACAGCATGGTATTTTTGCAATTCTTTCGATGCAAAAATAGAAGAGTTAGTGGTAGTATCCAGTTGAAAACCCTCTTTACTACTCAATTTATAAAACATTTCGATACTGGCCGGGATGTTTTCGTGAATATAACCCTTACCGTTTTTTGTGAAAAGAAGGACTTTTTTTCCTTTTAATTTAGCCTCTTTGTTGTCACACTTTTGTGCATAGCAAACACTTCCGGCAATGAAAAATAGTGCCAACATAATACAGAGCTTGTTTTTCATAATGACATACATTGTTTTGAGTTTTAAGAATTGTTAGTCAATGTTAAATTATGTTATATTCGAGGCAAAGATAAATTTATTTTTTCTTGCAACAAATAAAATAAAGTTAAAACAATCAATTATTAACAGCATGTATCATGCCTGATACTTCCGCTAATGCTTTCATCCTTCCGAGAAACGAATATCCCGGATTGTAGTCTTTGTTAACATCAGTTAACATCAAAGGGCCATGATCTACCCGCATTGGAATAGGTCTGTTTTCTTTCTCGAAAATCCGTATGAGTTCAAGCAGATAGCCTCTTCCTCCTAAGTGGGAAGCTTCCATGAAATCACCGTTTGAAAAAACATCGGTACTTCTCAAATGTACAAAGTGGGTGCGGGAAGCGAATTTTTTAGCTAATTTAGGGACATCATTGTGTATTCCGGCGCTCAAAGAACCTGCGCAGAAAGTCAAACCGTTGTGTGGATTATCCACCGCATTTAAAAACCATTCAATGTCAGCTTCATTGGTGACAATTCTTGGTAAACCAAGTACGGCAAAGGGAGGATCATCGGGGTGAATACACAGGTTAACTCCATATTCTTCGGCAGTAGGAACTACTTTTTCCAGGAAATATTTCAGATTTTCACGCAGACCTTGTTTGTCGATATCCTTGTAGTTTTCCAGCAAACGATTGAATACTGATACAGGAGCTTGTTCTCCTTCTTTTATATTTCCATTGATAAATCCCTGGGTCTTGACAATGATTGTATAAATCAAGTCGTCTTTTTCTTTTTGAGTAATCGTTTTATCCAAGGCATGGACTTGTTGCATTATTTCTTGAGAATAATCATTTTCAGCGTCTTTCCTACCTAAAATATATACGTCGAAATATGCAAAACGGATTTGATCAAAATAGAGGGTATAGGTGCCATCGTCCAGTTTTCGATTTAAATCAGTGCGGATCCAGTCTATTACAGGCATGAAGTTGTAACATACCGTAGTGACTCCTGCTTTTCCCAGATTAGCCAAACTTATTTTGTAATTTTCGATCAGTTGATCTCTATCCGGACCTGCATATTTAATACTCTCAGATACCGGCAGACTTTCCACTACCGACCATTCAAGACCCGCATTTTCAATATATTGTTTTAAATCGAGAATTTCTTCGAGTGTCCAGATTGTTCCGTTCGGAATATGATGAAGGGCGGTTACAATTCCTTCCACACCAATCTGACGTAAATCAGACAGTGTTATTTTGTCATTTTTTCCAAACCAGCGCCAGGTTTTTTTCATGGAACGTGTTTTTTTAGGTTATAAAATTTTAATTTCCGGCAGCGTGTACGTGCACGGGATGAGTTCGTGACAAAAGTAGAAATAATCTTTTATAAAACGAATTTTTTTAACTTATTTTTTTTTTGTAAAATTGTGGAAAATTAACGACTAGAAACGAAAGACATGAAAAAAACACTTTTAATTTTATTTCTGCTGCCGTTTTTTGACCTGTCGGCACAGGTGAATTTTTGGGAAAATCCCCGACTGATTGATGAGGGAAAAGAATCGCCAAGGGCAGATTTTGTTCCTTATTCTGATGTGAACCAGTTGATTGAAGACAATAAGTTTGCATCACCTTCTGTGAAATCATTGAATGGAACCTGGAAATTTAGTTTTGCAGAAAATGTAACTACCCGTATTATCGATTTTTATAAGGAGAACCTGGATGATTCTTATTGGAAACCGATTCAAGTGCCCGGAAGTTGGGAAACGCAGGGTTTTGGTATTCCGGTTTACACGAATATCCCTTATATTTTCCCCAAAAATCCTCCGTATCTGGATAATAATGATTTGCCTATTGGAACTTATCGTACCTGGTTTGAGGTGCCGGAATCGTTTGATGGAAAAGAGATTATTCTATATTTTGGTTCGATTTCCGGGGCTGCAACATTGTATGTTAATGAGCAGAGGGTCGGTTACTCCAAAGCTGCTAAAACTCCTGCCGAATTTAATATTACCCGTTTTCTGAAAAAGGGGAAGAATCTGCTGGCTATGCAGATATTCAAGTGGAGCGATGCATCTTATCTTGAAGATCAGGATTTCTGGCGTTTAGCAGGTATAGAACGGGATGTAATGCTTATTGCCCGCCCAAAAGTATCGCTTGAAGACTTCTTCGTAACCGGAGATCTTGATGCTGCATATAAAAATGGTCTCCTGGATGTAGATGTAACTCTTCGTAATTTTGATTCTCAGGGTTCCGGAAAATATACCTTGAATATTTCATTATTGGATGAAAATAAAGCGGTTGTTGTTTCTAAAGTTTTGAGTGTGAGTAGTATCCAAGGGAAAAATACTCGGAAAGTATCGTTCAAACAATCTTTGAATAATCCGAAAAAATGGAGTGCCGAATATCCGAATCTCTATACTTTCTGTGTGGAGCTGAAAGATGCTGATGGTAAAATTGTCGAGTTGGCTGGTTGCAAAACTGGTTTTAGGAAAATGGAGTTCAAAAACAAACAACTTCTGATCAATGGAATGCCTATTATCATCAGAGGGGTTAATATGCATGAGCACCATGAATTGTATGGGCACTATGTGGATGAAGTTACAAAGTTAAAGGATATGCAATTGCTGAAACTGCATAACTTTAATGCCGTTCGTACCTGCCATTATCCTCAACATCCCGAGTTTTATAAATTATGTGACAAATATGGCATTTATGTAGTTGATGAAGCGAATATTGAAGCTCATGATCTGGATGGTTTCGACAGAACGCGTCACCCTTCGTTTATAGAGGCTTGGAAAGGCCAGCACCTGGATCGTACTATCCGTATGTTTGAACGGGATAAAAACCATGCTTGTGTAATTAACTGGTCTTTAGGTAATGAGAGTGATTTCGGACCGAACTACGAAGCTACTTACAACTGGCTGAAGGAACATGATAAAGCGAAACGCCCGGTTCAATGCGATAGGGCAGGGGAGCAGCCGTTTACCGATATGATTACTCCGATGTACACTCCGGCCTCAGGATTGGCTCGTTATGCGAATCGTACTAATATTAATCGTCCGTTGATATTGTGCGAATACGCTCATTCAATGGGAAATAGTACAGGGAATTTTCAGGAATATTGGGATACCATTATGAAATATCCTGTTTTGCAAGGTGGCTTTATTTGGGATTGGGTTGACCAGGGTTTGAAAAAGGGAGATGAACATGGTCGCCAATATTGGATTTATGGTGGCGATTGGGGAGGGCATCGTTGGCCGAATCAGGAAAATTTCTGTGCAAATGGTCTGATTAATGCTGATCGTACGGTCCATCCTGCGATACATGAGGTGAAAAAAGTATATCAACCGGTGTGGATTCGTCCTGTAGATATTGAAAAAGGGAGCATCAAATTGATTAATTATAATTTGTTTACTGATTTGAGTGAGTATGATTATCAATGGAAATTAATCAAGAATGGCAAATCTGTAGCTCAGGGACAATTTTCTGCAACAGGAAAACCCATGACAGAGAAAGAAGTATTAATCGTATTACCTGATCAAAAAATAAATGGAGGAGAAGAATGCTTTCTTGAAGTATCTGTTTTGGCCAGAGAAGGGAAAAATTTGATTCCTTCCGGATATGTTATTGCAAATGAGCAAATACCATTCCCTTCAAATAATTACTTTACTTCTGTAAAACCGGTATCAGGAACGTTAACGGTAGATAAAACAGAGAATGATTTGAATTTTTCAGCCGGGAATGTGAAAGGGCGCATCAGTTTGAAGAGTGGATTATTATATGACTATTCTCTAAATGGACAGCGATTGTTAACAGCTGCTCCTGTGCCGAATTTCTGGCGAGCACCTCTTGATAATGATTTTGGTTTTGGAATGCAAAAGACATCTAATATTTGGCGTAGTGTGGGTAATGACAGGTTTTTGTTTAATATAGATATTAGAACGAAAACGACTGAAGGACAGGAGGTTGTAGCTAGATATCGTTTGAAATATGTAGATATTCCATATCAAATTAGTTACTTTATTTATAATGACGGTAGTGTGAAAGTGAGTGGAAGCATGGACCTGACAGGAAAGAAAATGCCTGATTTGCCACGTTTTGGAATGAAAATGGAAGTTCCTAAGTCATTTGAGAATGTAGAGTATTATGGACGTGGTCCGTGGGAAAATTATAGCGATCGGTCCCGTTCATCATTTATCGGACAATATTCTTGTAAAGCTGAGGAATTGCAGTATGATTATATCCGTCCACAAGAAAATGGCTATCGTACGGATGTTCGATGGGTCATTTTCTCAAATGAAAAAGCTGGAATCCGTTTTGAAGGAGTTGGAGGTCCGATATGTTTTAATGCCCGTTATAATTTTGAAGAGGACATGGATCCTGGATTCACAAAAAAACAGCAACATACTATCGATGTGGATAAACGCAATACTTTAGCTGTCAATATCGACTGGAAACAGATGGGAGTAGGAGGTGATAACAGCTGGGGAGCGCGTCCCTTACCCCAATACCGTCTGACTGATGACAAATTCAGTTATTCATATCTTATTAAACCGGTTAGCCGTTAGTTGAAAATTAAATTTTAGTTCGAAAAATGAAAAATAGGAAAGTTGTTTGCATATTTCTTACTGTCCTTATAGTCCTTTTTTTCTTTGCAAATCTGATTTATGGTTCTGTAAACATACCACTGAACCAGGTCATTGATGTTTTGTCAGGAAAAGAAATTGAACGGACAGCATGGGCAAATATTATACTGCAATCAAGATTGCCACAGGCCATAACTGCTTTGTTGGCCGGAGCTGCATTGGCCGTTTGCTGATTGATGTTACAGACTTTATTTCAAAACCCGTTGGCCGGCCCTTCCATATTGGGGGTAAGTGATGGAGCTAATCTGGGCGTTGCTTTGGTGATGCTTTATTTTGGAGGAAGTCTGGATAGTTATGCCTGGTGGGCTCCGGGAGGGAGCTTGTCTGTAATAGTTGCAGCATTTACAGGTGCTTTGTTGGTCTTATCGGTAATCGTTTATTTTTCGACTAAGGTGAAGAGTAACGTCCTTGTATTGATAATCGGAATTATGATTGGTTATTTGGCTTCATCTGCAATTTCGATCCTTAACTCGATTGCTCCGGCAGAGAATCTTCGTTCGTTTGTAATGTGGGGAATGGGTAGCTTTTCCGGAGTGTCATTGAATCAACTTCCGGTTTTTAGTGTTGTGATTATTGGGGGACTTATATTATCAATCCTTCTTATTAAGCCATTGAATTTACTTCTTTTAGGGACTCGTTATGCTGCGAATTTGGGTGTAAATATCAATCGTACCCGTATCCTGATTTTTCTTTGTACAGGATTACTAACTGCTATAGTTACTGCATTCTGTGGCCCCATCAGTTTTATAGGACTTGCTGTTCCTCATATTGCACGCTTGGTGCTTGGAACCTCAAATCAGACATTTTTATTACCTGCGACTCTTTTGACCGGTTCTGTAGTAGCTTTGATATGCAATTTGATGACAATCCTGCCTTTTGGACACGGTTTGTTGCCGTTAAATGCCGTAACTCCACTTCTTGGAGCCCCGGTTATTATTTATGTAATTGTAAACAGACGAAATAAAGGGTGTTTTAATTGAAAGAATTCGTATTTAGATAATCTTTTGGCTCGATAATTGTTCCTGTTTTAAAATAAATATAAAATGATAATACAAATGAATCTAAAAATCACTCTTTGGGCATTTTTTGCAACAGCTTTTGTTTTAGTTGGACATATCCAGGCTCAGGAAAAACCGTGGGCTAGGGTGTATGTCGATGGAAAATTCGGAGTTCTGGATAAGAATGGTCGGGAAGTTGTTCATCCGGATTATGATATGATAAGTAAGTATGATAAAAATGTAGCTAATGCTGCTAAAGGAGCAGAAGTCTTTAGCTTGAATGAAAAAGGACAAAGAATGCCTTATGCGCCAACTAATATGGATAAAGGAAAAGTGAGGCTGTTTACCGAAAATAAAAAATGGGGATTGAAAAATGATAAAGATATCGTTATTTGTGATGCGAAATATGATTATATCGGAAAATTTGACGATGGAATAGCCCGGACTTATTTAGACGGTAAAATGGGGTTGGTTTCGGAAAAAGGCCAAGAGATGATTCCTCCTCGATATAAAGCAATAAGTGAATTTGACAAAAACGGAGCAATTATTTGTGTTGATTCGGTCTTTGGATTAATTAACAAAAAAGGAGTTGAAATTATCGTTCCTCGTTATGAACGGATTGAGCGGATAAAGGGTGATAATTACTTTGTTCTGAAAAATGGAAAATGGGGAGTGTTGAATAAAAACGGACATGAAACGATAACTCCTCAATATGAAGCTATTTTTGAATGTAAGGATGGTTATAAATCATACAAAGGTGGAAAGACTGGAATGCTTTCTGATGAAGGGGAATTAATGTTCGAACCAAAATATGATTTTGTGGATGTGAAGAATAATAATGTCTTTATTGTATCTTTGAGTGGCTTATATGGTATTCTGAATAAGAATGGAAAGGAAATAGTGGCTCCAGCTTACGATTTTATTGATAAGTTTGACAATGACAGAGCTTTTATATTACATAAGGGTTTATGGGGAATGATCAAAAACGACGGAGTCGAATTAATAACTCCCCAGTTCAATGCAATTGAAAAAGCAAAAGATAATTGTTTTATTGTGTTTAAAAACAACATGCAAGGTGTCATCAATAAAGACGGAGTTGTCGTTGTTGCACCTAAATACCATGATGTTCAAATATTTTGATTCTTCGAAACGACTCTTAAAAAGCGTATCCTACACCAACTGCCATAGATGGGAAGACGCTGCCTGCTGTTCCTATAATTGGGGTAAACCCGATTCTCCAGGTAAAGCCCCCATCTAATGGTTTTCTACGATACATGAATGTGGTATGACCGATTACGTATCCGGGCTTGTATTCGTCGTCGTAATTGTAAAGATCAACTTTCCGTGTGAGGAAGGTTATTCCGGCGCCCATTTCAAAAGAGTGAGGAGAACTCTTTTTCCCGAGAATATAATTGATTCCTAAAGGAATAGTTACATAAGAGCGAGTCTCTGAATAGGACGAAACGTAATAATGAGATCCATATTCGTCAGTGTAGCTATTGTTGTAATAATAGTGCTGATCTGAAATGCCGAATCCTAAACCAATACGGTATCCCAGTCCAAGATCTGTCTCTTTTTTGAAACGGGAGTCGAAGTTAGCTGAAAATATAACTCCAGGTCCTCCGAATTCAGAGTAAATTTGTCGTCCTTTGTTTGGATTATCATCGATGTCGTTTGTTTGAGCATTAATGATCAGTGATGAAAAAAGTAAAATTGCAGTTGTGAAAAATGTTAATGTTTTCATAAATTATCCATTATTAAAGTTAGAGATTTGTATTTAAATGCAAATGTAAATAAATAATCGGATAAAAAAATATCTGAAATATTGATTAACACTAAAATTTTTGATAACTTTCCCCAATTTTACTCATAAAATAATAATATTAAACATGAAAATATCTTTTCACGGTGCCGTTCAGACTGTTACAGGAAGTAAGCATCTCTTGACGTTAAATAATGGAAAAAAAGTGTTGTTGGATTGCGGAATGTTTCAAGGAATGGGAAAAGAAACAATGCTCCTGAATAAGGATTTTGGCTTTTTCCCACATGAAATTGATTATGTATTCCTGTCGCATGCTCATATCGATCATAGTGGATTACTTCCCCGTTTGGTTAAAGATGGATTTAAGGGAA
>JAVBUX010000211.1:0-2743 GCA_031554915.1 Bacteroidales bacterium
GATGTATGCCAAACTTAAAAATAAAAGGGTGGATGAAGTGCGTATTCCTGTTAGAGCAGGAAATGAAATTCCTTCAATTGCAGATTTACCAGAGGCTGATTTTTATTATCTGAGCCCGGTTTTTGAATCCGAAGAGGAAACAACGGCTTCTAATATTGCGTTTTGTGTTGAAGAAATAAAAAAAAATCCGGTCTGGAGATTAAGTTTGCAGATGCACAAATTGATTGGAATAGAATGAATGGGTTAAAACTTATAACTCATTCTTAAAACTTAAAAATGGAACGTTTTGAACTGAACATATTGGGTTGTGGATCGGCTTTGCCGACAACCCGGCACTTCCCGAGTAGTCAGGTGCTGAATTTGCGAGATAAGTTGTATATGATTGATTGTGGAGAAGGAGCTCAAATGCAGCTTCGCTCTATGCATTTGAAATTCAATCGTCTAAATCATATTTTCCTTTCGCATTTACATGGAGATCATTGTTTTGGTCTTCCGGGATTATTGTCCACATTGGGTTTGCTGGGGCGTACAGGCGAATTGGTAATTCATGCCCATCCTGATGCGCAGAAGATTTTTGGACCTGTACTGGATTATTTTTGTAGAGAATTACCGTATTCTGTGCGATTCAATTCAGTCAACCCGCATAAATCGGAACTGGTCTGTGAAGATCGTACAGTGAAAGTATATTCTATTCCTCTAAAGCATCGTATCCCTACTTGTGGATATTTGTTTCAGGAGTTGCCGAAGAGCGCTCATATTATAAGAGAAATGATTGATTTTTACAAAAGTCCGGTGAAGCAAATAGCTAAGGTCAAAGAAGGGGCTGATTTTATTACGGAAGATGGAACTGTGGTCCCTAATCATCGCTTAACCCGTCCTGCAACTCCGCCAAAAAAATATGCTTATTGTTCGGATACAGCCTATTTTGAAAAAATAATACCGGTCATTCATGGGGTTGATTTACTTTTTCATGAGGCGACATTTTGTGAGGAAGATCGGGCAAGGGCTAAAGAGACCTTTCATTCTTCTGCCCGGCAGGCGGCAATGATTGCCCAGGCTGCTGAAGTTAAAAAGTTGATTCTAGGGCATTTTTCAGCCAGGTACCCGGATAATTCTGTATTGTTGGAAGAGGCAAAAGCTATTTTTCCGAATACAATTTTGGCATGCGAAGGACTTGTAGTAAAAATATAAAATTATGCAAAACAATAAAATTTTCTTTGAATCCGGTTCAATGGATTGGATCGAATTGGGAGGCGGAATGAAACGTCAGATCATGGGTTATGATGATAATATCATGTTAGTCAAAGTTTCTTTTGAAAAGGGGAGTGTCGGCGCATTACACGACCATCCTCATGTACAGACCACCTATGTGGCTAGTGGTAAATTCGAAATCAATGTAGATGGAGAAAAGAAAATATTATCCGCTGGAGATGGTTTTTTTGCTCCGTCAGGGGATACACATGGGGTAACTTGTCTGGAAGCCGGTATTCTGATCGATGTGTTTAGCCCGATGCGGAAAGATTTTTTGAAAGCTTAAAAAGAAAAGCTTCCGGTAAACAATAACGAACCTTTTATCATTTTGTGTCCGCCAGATTCTTGATTTTCATCGAGATAGGTCAGTCGGCGGGCATATTCTACCCTCAAAATTTTAAAAATATTGGCCAGCCCGATGTTGACTTCGGTATATGGGGTGTTACCCAATGGGTTAACTCCCTGATTGAAGACAAATAACTCAGGATGAATTGCAGGATTGTTATTGTCGGACAAGGGACCATAAATTGCCCGGACTCCCAAAGTCGTTTTTATTTTATGTTTTGGGAGAAATAACCTGATGGGAGACCAGTTAAACATAAAATTCAAGTTTCCAGCAACATAATTATCCGTAGTGAATTCGTAAAAATTCATGCAGTTATATCCTTCTTGCTCAAATACATAGCTCTGATTTCCTTGAGGAATGAATAAAAGAGGAAATGGTACCCGGTTCCATATTTTTCCTCCGGAAAGATGGAGATCCAGTGTGCCGCTGTTCTTCCATAAATTGAACTTTTTATATCCTTGAAATTCAGTTATTTGGTAGTTATAATCGGAGCCGAAAAGATCTTTAATCCCGATTCTGTGGTTAAGGTTTAATTCGACATCACCCCGACGGATAAATATTCTTTTATCCCGGTTCTGAATGAATTTTTCTTTGGGAGAAAAACGGGCAGACAGTTGTATCTCGGAAGTTGAGATGTTAGATATATAAGATGTATCTGTACCTTGCACCTGCATATACTGAACAATACCTTTCGGCTCATCGTATTTGAATTGTCCTCCGATCTTGAACGAAAAATGTTTTGCAAATTCGTTTTCGAAAGTGAGTAACCCGATTTTTTGTAATGACATGTTGTTGGTTGCGGCATGAGAGAACGAATAGATGAAGTTATCTCTCTTGGTTGTCAACAGGTTTTGACCAGGGATATTCATGTCGTTGACGTATGTAAATGAAATGAGTCTTTTGGGATATTCCCATATATATTGACTGCGAGGATGGAGAGAATACATCAGATCTGTGCGATATTTAATTTTTTGATCGTTAAATCCGTACGCAATATATCCTCCTAATAGCCATTGGTTTAGTAGCCCGACAGTCGTATTCCCTCCTGCTCTCAATCGAACTCCTTCCATGTCATTGTAGCTTATGAACTGTGTAAGTGGTCCGAGCTCTACGGGTCCACTGATTCCTCCTCTTCTGAGGTGGTTA
>JAVBUX010000267.1:0-12005 GCA_031554915.1 Bacteroidales bacterium
AAACCAAACAAAACCGTAGTCAATACTCCCGGATTCTCTCCAATTGCGAGGTAATGTTGATATCCTACATTGAACAGCCCAAACAACAAAGATGGAATCAGGGCAATGATCACAAAAGTCATCGTTCGTTTGGAATCAATAGCATCATGGATATGAACTCCCGATTTCGATGTCTTATTCGGTATAAACAGGAATGTTTCAACTCCATCGAAAACAGAATGAAACATCCCGAATTTTCCACCTTTCTCGAAACTGGGTTTAATTTTATCTAAATAATTTCGCAGAAACTTCATTTCATTTCATTATATAATAAATCTAATCCTTTTCTTACAATGCTCTGGAGCTCGATTTTCGATGTATCTACAAATTCGCACAAAGCAAAATCTTCAGGAACTACTTCATAAATTCCCAGGTTCTCCATTTTATCTATATCAAATGCAATGATCGCTTTTAAAAGAAATTCAGGCAAAATATCCATTGGAAATACTTTGTCATATTCGTTCGACATGATCATTGCTCTTTTTCCTCCTTTAATACGGGCATCTATGACATATTCTTTTCTGATCAATTTCTGAATCAATTTAGAAGGAAAAGTGCAACTGTTGGAAAATTTGCTGAAACCTGGACTGGCCCATCCAAAAAATTCGTTAGTCTCTGAGCCTTCCGGAATAATTGTTACCTGATTATCAAAAGCATGCAAATGTCGCTCGCCATCGATCTTAGTCATTTTAGTTCCTGTGAGCACGTTTCCATTAATATAACGCAGATTTTTATTTTCAGAAGTGTTATTTTCTATTATTTTTTTGATGGAAGCTCCCGGAAGCATCCGATGGTATCCTGTTCTCTTTACTTCCGATCCGCACAAGGCGACCAAACGGGTAAAATCGGCAATACCTTTGTTGAATAGTCTTCCGATGAACAAAATATCAGCAGGATCAATTGTCCAAACAATATCTCCTTTATTTATCGGCTTGATATGGTTGATTTGTACTCCGACATTACCAACCGGATGAGGCCCTTCAAAATAGACTTTTTCTACGTTTTTGGCATCTTTCAAGGCCGGAGTAGTACAGTCGGATAGTAATCCCAGGTAAACTTTACCGGAAGTCAGTTTTTTCAATACATCCAAACCTGTTTGAAAGTCCGTTTCCTGATCTTTTAAAATCAGATCCGGAGAAGGGGCTAAAGGGGCTGAATAGATTCCTGAAACAAAAATATCCCGTGGTGTGTCGTTAGGATTAGCTCCGTATCCATAAGGACGTTGCCTGATAAATGGAAACATACCGGCATCACAGAGTTGTTGCTTAATAACTTCTACTGTTGCTTCCTTTACATTTTTTTTGCCGAAATCGTGATATTCAATCTCTTTATCAGCTAATATTGCAATAAAATTTAACTTCCTTTTTTCTCCGCGATCTATGGCTGTTACAATTCCACTTACCGGAGACACAATTTTTATCTCAGGATAATTTTTATCGTATAGAACAGGTGCCCCTGCTGGAATTGTATCTCCTTGTTTTACAGCTACTTTTGGCGAAAACCCAGGAAAGTCATCAGGATAAATAACATAATAATTGGACTTGACAGATGGAAGTATAATCTTTTCTGATTTCCCTTTTAATTTGATATCCAAGCCTTTTGTAATTTTTATTACCGGAACCATAGAATTAAGGATGATGTGTTTAAAAGAGCTACAAATGTACAAAAAAATTCAAGAATGTGTTGTATTTAATGCAACGTTTTGTAATTTCACACGTTTATCAAATGCTACGTGACAATAAATGAGCGAAACAGAACTAATAGATAAGTGCAAGTCGGGCGATAATATTGCACGAAAGAAACTTTATGAGACCTACTCAAGGCAGATGATGTCCATCTGTTATCGCTATATAGGCGATAAAGATACATCGGAAGATATTCTGCATGATGGATTCATTAAGGTCTTTATGTCCATTTGTTCATTTGATTACAGAGGTGAAGGTTCTTTGAAAGCTTGGATTAGCCGGATATTTGTCAATGCATCGTTGGAATATTTGAGGAAAAGTGAACACATCAGGAATAGTTCTCCCATTGAAGAGTGGAAAGAAACTAATAATGATGTGGAAGAAGAGGATTTGGAAAGGATCCCGGATGAAGTTTTGATGGAATTTATTTCACAGCTTCCGGAAGGGTACCGCTCTGTATTCAATATGTACACTTTTGACGACATGTCACACAAGGATATTGGTAATGTGTTGGGAATCAATGAAGCTTCTTCCCGTTCTCAGCTTTCACGGGCAAAAGGAATACTGGTGAAAAAAGTTCAAGATTATATAAAGAAACATGAAGGATAATAATGACATATTAAGTAAACGAATTCGTGAACGGTTGAAAGATTTTGAACAACCGGTGTCGGATCATGTATGGCCTGCTATTGAGGACGATCTGGCTCCTACAATAAGTATTTCCCGTACAAAAACTCTATGGAGAAGACTTTCTGTTGCCGCGTCCTTCCTCTTAGTCCTGTCATTGGGTACTTTATTTTTTCTCAATCAGAATGATAAAGAACCAAAAATAGTGGAAAGTAAAGTTGAAAAACAGGTTGATAAATCAGGTCAGGTGCTTTTGGCTGAGCAAAATATACAAGATAATATTCAGGAAAAAATAGAGCCCAAAACAGTTGAATGTCCGCGTCGATATGGATCTTTGAAAAAAAATCTGCAAAAAATTGAAACATTAGAGATTAAAACCCAGGAGCCGGACAGTAAAGCAGACCCTAAAAAAAATTCAGAAATAGCTGAAACCAAATCAGAAAGAGAGAAAGACCAACCTGCAAAACAAGATAAAAAATCATCCTCTTTTTATGAGGATGCAAAGGCCAACGATAATTTGTTAATTGCTTCTTCCGGTATAAGGAAGAAGGGACAAGGGATCTCCTATTCTTTGTCTATTGGTAACGGTATTAATTCAATAGCCGAAAATGGTGCAGATTTTTATAATAATGGTGCTCAACAAAGCCCGGCGATCAATTATTCAGGCCCTCTTATGTCAGTAAACCTCATAGAGAAGGCTTTTGTGAATAATAATCCTACATCTCCGGCTGATTATACTTACGATATTCCAATTTCTGTAGGATTTTCCGTCAGAAAATATTTTTCCGAGTCTTTTGCTTTGGAATCAGGATTGGTTTATACTTATCTTTCTTCTGAAGGGAAGGTTGTAGCTAATGTCCCTGTTACTAATAATATCAATTTGAATTATTTGGGAATTCCACTAAAAGCGGTTTATTCTGTTTACAATAATAAACGGATTTCTGTCTATGCTTCTGCAGGGGGGATGGTTGAGAAATCTGTTTATGGTGAATTCAGGTCTTCAACTAATAATAAAGTTGAATCGGAAAAATTGAACATAAAAGAGTTACAGTGGTCTGTTGCCGGTTCTGTCGGGATTAACTTCCAACTTGTAGGGCATTTGGGATTGTTTGTTGAACCCGGAGTCGCATATTATTTTGATGATGGAAGTAAAGTGATGACTATCAGAAAAGATCAGCCTTTTAATTTTAATTTGCAGGGAGGATTACGGTTAACTTACTAATCTAAAAAAGGATCTTCATTGCGGAATTCCTGATGTTTGAAACTACTTTTACAATTACGGGGCCTTGGCCTGCATTGATTATAAAAGATTGTGCCCCTGCAAAAGTATAATTGTGGATTAATGATCCGGTAATGGAATAAATACTAACGATTCCCCTCTCTCCAATCTTAGCATTAACATATAAAACTTTGTTTTGACGATCGTATGTGGCAATATTGGGTTTCTCTATCGGAATTTCTTCTCCGGTAACTTTCCCTTTAATTACAACGGCCTGGATAGCCAGGGAGGTAGTTATCGGTTGTTCGGAGTATTTATCTGCTGATATCCATTCGCCGGAAGATTTTTTTATCCAGGCGGTATTTTTCTTTTTAGATCCGAAAGCAGCATTGTAAACCGAAAAATTGAAAGTAGATGGAAAACTGATTTCATACGAGATATAAAAATTTCCTTTGACCTTGAGATTTTCGGGAAACAAAACAAAGTTTTCTGTACCTTTTGCTCTATTCATAGTGGTAGGATTACTATTAAACCCTTTTTCTGAAACATTGTATATCAGATAAGTAGGATTGAATAGTACGGTTGACACGAGGATTTCCGGCCTGTTTTCACCCGTGTAAACATTTATTTTCACAGGAGAGGCTGTGCCGTTAAATCCTGTGATAGGAGGTATCATTAGATAACTGCCGATTAATTCTGTTTCGGATTCAGCAGTAAAAACCTCTGCAAATTCATTCGTTTTTTGCAAAGAATTATGTCCAAACAGGCTCCCTGTTGCACTCCCGTTTACAGGAGTTGTAACCAAGGTATCCGGTACGCTTGCATTATAATTGGCATTACTCAAAATTACCATGGGATAGTCTTTAAGAGGATCTAAACCTTCCATGCGTGTCGTACCTGTAGATTTCGGATCCAACCAGTTTTTTAGATTTATGGAATCCTGAGCGCCGTATTCCCAGCTCTTGCATAGTGCAAAGAAATAATCAGAACCATTATTCGGAAATTTTCCAGTACATAATGAATTTCCTCCGGAAAGACCTCCGATCAGAAGTCCGGAAGCATCGAATAATGGGGAACCGGATGAGCCTCCATCTGTAGCTCCACTGGCCCAGGCCGAAACTTTCCAATGTACTTGAGTGTCAAAAACAGGAAAGGGGGAAGTTGCAAGCGACGGGTTACCCTTAAAAACTCCGGTTTTTTTCAAAGTCTTATTTGGATGATGAAGGTTTATATGAGGATTTGGTCCCCCGTTCAGTTCAATATTCCAACCGGAATAATAAGGATTATAATAGTCGGGAGGCGTTTCGTTCAATCGCAACAAAGCAATATCTCTCTTTTCAATGACAGCTAATGCAGTGGAACCGGCAATGGTCTGGTTCTCTATCCCACGCATCATGGAACCACAAATATTTCGTTGATAATTGAAAAAGGTGACAATAGTACCTGATTTATCCATATAATAGTCCATTTTTTGAGGAATATTTGGATTTGAGTTCAAACAATGGACAGCAGTGATTAAATAGGGGATTTCATTGTTTTGGGTATTATTGACCAGAGTTCCCGTACAACCGGATATCCCATTGATGATCAGCAAGACCGTAGCCCGGATGTTTTCTGTTTTAACAGCACTTTCACACAGAGCATCTTGCATACAGGGATATTCACTTTGATCGACTTCCGGTTCTCCTGCCTTCAAAAAAAAATTCCGGTAATCGTGATTGACTTCTGTAATTTTTAGTTTTCCTTCAAAGGAAGTATTGAAAGGCTCAGTGTATTCAACTATAATTTCATCACCTTCAATCGGTTGAGTTGGCAGTAGATTATTTCCTGAACGATTATTTTCGTCTGTGAAAGATCCTATAATATGTGTTCGGTTGGAGTTGTATAAAAACAATTTTCCGCCTTTGGGAATATTGAACTCCCCAAACAAAACATTGATGGAATACGCTCCTTTGGAACGGATCCCGACCTGCCAAATTTTTGTTCCGTCTTCTAACTCATAATTCAGTCCATCTTTTCCACGTTCGATTGCCGTGATAAATTTATTTGCAAAACGGAAGCCTCCGCGTAATTTTTCCTCATTTAATCGGTCTTCCTCCAATAGTTTGCCAATGTTAAATGATGGCATTTCAATAAAAAAATTTGAAGAAGAACTTTTTAGCAAAGGCGTTTTTGGTTGATAAGTTGCAAATAATGGTTGTCCCCCGTGACTGATTTGCCCAAATGATATAAAAGTACAAAAACAGCAAACAATCAAGAAAAAATATTGTTTCATAAGCTGATATACAAAGTACAAAGATAGGTTATATTCTTAAATATTTTTACCTTTGTAGTCCTAATTTTGGATATAAATCAATGAAAGAATTCATTATAACAGACACTCCTACTGAAAAAGCTGTACTGGTCGGGCTGATTACTCCGGATCAAAGTGAGGCGAGGATTACCGAATATTTGGATGAACTGGCTTTTTTGGCTGATACAGCCGGAATCCATGCCGACAGGTGTTTTACTCAGCGCTTGGAGATGTCACATCCGGTGACATTTGTCGGGTCGGGTAAATTGCAGGAAATCAAGGAGTATGTTGAAGATGAAGATAATGAAATCAGTCTTGTGATTTTTGATGATGAACTGAGTCCCAAACAATTGCGAAATATTGAAGCGACTTTGAAAGTCAGGATAATGGATCGTACCAGTCTGATTTTGGATATTTTTGCTTCGAGGGCTCAAACTGCTCATGCCAAGACTCAAGTCGAATTGGCTCAGTATAATTATATGCTACCCAGGTTAAAGAGACTCTGGACTCACCTTGAACGGCAAAGTGGTGGGGGGAGCAGTGGATTTCGTATGCGGGGGCCGGGAGAAACCCAGTTGGAAACCGACCGTCGGATTATTCTCAACAAAATATCTAAATTAAAGGAAGAGCTGAAAGAAGTCGATAAGCAAAAGGCTAATCAACGCAGGAACCGTGGAAAAATGGTGCGTGTGGCTCTGGTAGGCTACACTAATGTGGGGAAATCGACTCTGATGAATTTGTTAAGTAAGTCGGAAGTATTTGCTGAAAATAAATTATTTGCAACTCTTGATACCACAGTGCGTAAAGTAACTGTTGACAATCTGGCATTTTTGCTGACCGATACGGTCGGATTTATCCGGAAACTTCCTACCGAACTGATCGAGTCGTTCAAATCTACACTGGATGAAGTCCGTGAAGCTGATCTATTAGTTCATGTGGTGGATATTTCCCACCCGGCTTTTGAAGATCAGATTGAAGCTGTCAATAATACTCTCAATGATATTGCCAAAGAGGAAAAACCAATGATTATTGTGTTCAATAAAATCGATGCATTCTCTCATGTAGAGAAAGATGCGGATGATTTGACCCCAACGTCCAAAGAAAATACATCTTTGAAGGAATTGGAACAAACCTGGATGGCAAAATTGCATGAAAATTGTGTTTTCATCTCAGCAAAAGATAAAGATAATATTGAAAATCTTAAATCAATTCTTTATCAGCGGGTGAAGGAAATCCATGTAGAACGGTTTCCATACAATGATTTCTTATATCAAAATTATGAAGAGCTTCAGGAAGAAACGGACAATTAAGTAAATGGTATTTAGACAATTAACATCGGAAGAGGTCAAGTTTCTGAAAAATCAGAACTGTTCTGCAGAAAATTGGGATAATGTTCTGGTTGACGGGAGATTTCAAACGGATCATCTTTTCCATGTCCATTTTTCCGGAAATATTAAGTTGGGAGTTTTTGAAAAAGAATTTACCCTTCCCGGAGGACTGACGAGACATTCCGGCTTATATACAGTCTGTTTGCATAATTGCGAAATAGGAGATAATGTCCTGATAGAAAATGTTCAAAACTACATTGCTAATTATATTATTGCTGAAGATTGTTTTATCCAGAATCTGGATGCAATGTACGTAGAAGGCACTGCTACATTTGGGAATGGAGTCGAAGTGGCTGTCCTGAATGAAACCGGAGGACGGGAAGTTATCATAAATGATAAGCTTTCGGCTCATTTTGCATATATTCTTGCTTTATACCGCCATCGTCCGGCATTAATCCAAAAAATGCAGGAACTGGTGCGTTTTTATACACAAAAACATGCTTCGAATACAGGTACCATCGGCAAACGGGTAAAAATTATCAATACTGGGTTAATCCGGAATATTAAGATAGGAGACGATGCTCTGATTGAGGGCGCTTGCAGACTCGAAAATGGTAGTATCAACAGTAACGAGCACGATCCGGTCTATATCGGTTATGGCGTTATTGCTGAAGATTTTATCCTGAGTTCCGGTTCTCATGTAGAAGATGGAAGCATGTTAGCCCGGTGTTTTGTAGGACAAGCCTGTCATTTGGGACATACCTATTCAGCCAGTGATTCCCTGTTTTTCAGTAATTGCCAGGGCGAAAACGGAGAAGCTTGTGCGGTTTTTGCTGGTCCATATACTGTAACTCATCATAAATCGACACTTTTGATTGCCGGAATGTTTTCTTTTATGAATGCGGGCTCCGGATCGAATCAAAGTAATCACATGTATAAATTAGGGCCTATTCATCAGGGTATCATCGAAAGGGGAGGAAAAACGACCAGTGATTCCTATATTCTCTGGCCTGCAAAGATAGGCGCTTTTTCCTTGATTATGGGTCGCCATTATCATAATTCGAATACTTCTAATATCCCTTTTTCGTATTTGATAGAGGCAAACGATGAAACAGTTCTGTATCCGGGTGTGAATTTGCGTAGTGTCGGAACAATCAGGGATGCCCAGAAGTTTCCCAAACGTGACAAACGCAAAGATCCGAATAAGCTGGATCAGGTCAATTTCAATTTATTGAGTCCTTATACTGTGCAGAAAATGTTTAGGGCGGTGGATATTTTAAAAAACTTACAGCAAACTAGTGGAGAGACCTCTGATACATACAGTTATCAAAGTTGTAAGATCAAAAATTCTGCTTTGAAAAATGGATTGGAGCTTTATGATATTGCAATCAATAAATTCCTCGGAAATTCGATAATCTCACGTTTATCCAAATGTGATTTTAGTTCCAAAGAGGAAATAAGAGAATGTCTGAAACCGGATATGAATGTAGGTTCTGGAGAATGGAGCGATATTGCCGGATTACTGGCTCCTAAATCAGCAATAGACTCCTTGATGGACAAAATAGAGTCAGGAGAAATTTCGACGATCAAAGAAATCAATGGTATTTTTTCTCAACTGCATCAGGATTACTATTCCCTGGAATGGACCTGGGCCTGGGAAAAGATACAGGAACATTACGGGATCAATCCGAAAATAATTGAACCTCAGGATATTATAAGTATCATCGAAAAGTGGAAAGATGCTGTTGTGAAGTTGGATCGGATCTTGTATGAAGATGCTAAAAAAGAGTTCTCTTTAAGTGCTCAAACCGGTTTTGGAGCAGATGGGAACAATAAAGAGCAAGCTCTTGATTTTGAACAGGTTCGCGGAGCTTTTGAAAAAAATACGTTCGTCCAGTCAATTCAGGAACATATTGATAAAAAGACCGATCTGGGCGAAAAAATGATAAAAAAATTAATCCTTGTAAGATAACTTAGCAAAATAACTAACTAAAATAATTGTTCGCATGGCAACACCTCCATTTAAGTATCAAGAGCCCTTTCCATTGGGCAAAGACAACACAGAGTATTATCTGTTAACAACAGAAGGGGTATCTGTATCTTCTTTCGAGGGTAAGGATATGCTGAAAGTTGAACCGGAAGCATTGACTCGTCTGGCTAATGCTTGTTTTCACGATTGTTCATTCTTTCTGCGTCCTGAACACCAAAAACAAGTGTCAAAAATCCTGAGTGATCCGGAAGCCAGTGAAAACGATAAATACGTAGCACTGACTATGTTGCGGAATGCTGAAATTGCAGCGAAGGGTATTCTTCCTTTCTGTCAGGATACCGGAACAGCGACTATTGTTGCTAAAAAAGGGCAACAAGTATGGACTGGAGGAGGCGATGAAGAAGCTTTATCTCTTGGTGTTTATAAGACATATACTGAAGAAAACCTGCGTTATTCGCAAACAGTAGCTCTGGATATGTATGAAGAGAAAAATTCAGGCTGTAATCTTCCTGCTCAAATCGATATTCAGGCTGTTGACGGAATAGATTATAAGTTTTTATGCGTCGCTAAAGGTGGTGGATCTGCTAATAAAACTTACTTATTTCAGGAAACGAAAGCCTTGTTGAACCCGGATACTTTGGAAAAATTCCTGACAGAGAAAATGAAATCCCTGGGGACAGCTGCTTGTCCGCCTTATCATATCGCATTTGTTATCGGAGGAACATCGGCAGATATTTGTCTGAAAACCGTAAAACTGGCGGCTACAAAATATTATGACTCTCTTCCTACTTCTGGAAATGATGGTGGAGTTGCTTTCCGTGATATTGCCCTGGAAGAAAAAATGCTTGTAGCGGCTCAAAAAATTGGTTTGGGAGCTCAGTTTGGAGGTAAGTATCTGGCTCACGATATCCGTATCATTCGTCTGCCTCGTCACGGAGCTTCCTGTCCTGTGGGAATGGCAGTTTCCTGTTCTGCCGACCGCAATATCAAAGCTAAAATCAATAAAGATGGTGTTTGGATCGAAAAACTGGAAGATAATCCGGGTCAATATATTCCGGAAGAATTACGCAATGCCGGAGAGGGTGATGTTGTGAAAATCGACCTCAACCGCCCGATGAAAGAAATTCTGGCAGAGCTGACCAAATATCCGGTATCAACCCGTTTGTCTTTAAATGGAACGATTATCGTCGGACGTGATATCGCTCACGCTAAACTGAAAGAAAAAATCGATAGTGGAGAAGGTCTTCCTCAATACATCAAAGACCATCCGATCTATTATGCCGGACCTGCTAAAACTCCGCAAGGAATGGCTTGTGGTTCTATGGGACCTACCACTGCCGGACGGATGGACTCGTATGTCGATCTATTCCAAAGTCAGGGAGGAAGCATGATCATGTTGGCTAAGGGAAATCGCAGTCAGCAGGTAACTGATGCCTGTAAAAAATATGGAGGCTTTTATTTAGGTTCAATCGGAGGTCCTGCGGCAATTCTTGCTCAAAATAATATCAAGAGCATCGAGTGTGTGGAATATCCGGAATTGGGAATGGAAGCCATCTGGAAGATCGAAGTGGAGGATTTCCCTGCATTCATCCTTGTTGATGATAAAGGAAATGATTTCTTCAAAAATATCTGATAAAATTAACAAAGTGAGCAAAGAAACTATCCGGATCAAAAACCTGACAATCGGATATACTTCAAAGAATTCGTCTAAGAAAGTATCTGAGGATATCAGTGCATCTATCAATAGCGGTGAACTTACCTGCTTGCTGGGTGCAAATGGTGCCGGAAAATCGACTCTGCTCAAAACTCTTTCTGCATTTCAACCAAAATTAACCGGAGAGATATTTATTCAGGAAAAAGAAATTTCCCGGTTTACCGATAAGGAACTTTCCCGGATTATCGGAGTAGTGCTTACTGAACGTACTGAAATGCATAATCTGACTGTTACCGAGCTGGTGTCTATGGGTCGAAGCCCATACACCGGCTTTTGGGGATGGTTAGACGAAGAAGATAAAAAGATTGTCGAACAATCGATTGCTCTTGTGAAAATAGAGGAACTTGCTTCTCGCATGATCCACACCCTGAGCGATGGAGAACGACAAAAGGCAATGATTGCCAAAGCTTTAGCGCAGGAAACTCCTGTCATTTACCTCGATGAACCGACTGCATTTCTCGATTTCCCAAGTAAAGTTGAAATCATGCAGCTATTACTACGCCTTACCAGAGAAACCAACAAAACCATT
This sequence comes from Bacteroidales bacterium, assembly GCA_031554915.1. GTDB lineage: Bacteria > Bacteroidota > Bacteroidia > Bacteroidales > Azobacteroidaceae > BNXB01. The sequence continues at coordinate 11,425 of JAVBUX010000267.1, forward strand.
TTTTTATCGACTCACGACCTGGAGTTAGCTTTACAACTGGCTGATAAAATCTGGTTGATGAAGAAAAAATCCGGAATGATCATTGGAACTCCCGAAGAACTGGCATCTCAAGGTCATTTAGCCTCTTTTTTCAAAAGTGATGGCTTTATTTTCGATGAAAGTGCTGGTTTTTTCCGTATTCTAAATCCGTTTAAGTTGTAAAGTTTCTTGCCTCAGCCTATTTTCTTGAAGAGCAATGAATAAAGAAATGTTTTATTTTTGGCACGATTTTTTCATAGTTCAAAAATAATTACATACATTTGTAGCGCATAACTGCAAAGCACAAACACAATAACTATATTTAGGAATATTCTCGATGATAATCTCTTTAAACAAGATTTTTATATCTGTTTTATCCAAATTTAACACTTTAAATTTGGGTGAATCGATGTTTATATTAGAGAGAGAGAGAGAGAGAGAGAGAGACTCATGTAGCCTCTCGTGCGCGTCAAGATAATCATAATTTTTTAATTTACAACTATATAGCCTGTTTGGATTCATTGAATTCAGACAGGTTTTTCTTTTTAATTGCCGGTCTCCCC
>JAVBUX010000258.1:0-4022 GCA_031554915.1 Bacteroidales bacterium
CACAAACGTAACAGAAAGAACATCTGTTGTTTTTTCAGGAGAGAAAGCACGTTCGGAAATATTACTATTGGTTACTGTTACATTAAAGTTATAATCAGATGTGACATTCGTATAAATCGATGGATTTGTAATAGCTATCAATCCATTATCTATTGCAGGATTTCCACAGGCTGTTTTTCCTGTAAATTCACCTTTATAACGAACTCCAGTCAATGGAGTTTCACATTTAGGAGTAAGTGTCAAATGTAATGTTGCCTGCCTGTCGTTATCGGTATAACCCAGACTTACATCAGCGCCCCAACCTGGCAACATGATACTGGCACGACCCAATACATCAGCCAATCGGGCAGTAACCGTGCGATTATTGTTTAATGTTGCAGTATTACCGAACTCATCAACCAACAGTTGTTCAAATGTAGCAGATACCGGATTGACAGTTCCTACTGGATATTCAATCGTTGCTCTTCCTGAACCTGAAGTATATAATTGCCCTGCAGGTATTGTTATTGCAACCTGTGGATCATTCAATGCCCCCTGGCTGCCACGACCATCTATAGTTATATCAAAAACATAATCCGTATTAAATGCCAAAGTAGTGACATTCGCTTTTACAGAACCCGCGATCTTTGATTTTGATGCCGAATTATTCAATGCCAATATCTGACGCTGACCTTTATTCTCAGCTTTAACAATGGAAATCGATTGAGTTATATCCGGAGTAAATCCGTTTTCCATAAAATCGGCAACTGTATAAATCTTAACGGTATCACCATCACAGGAAGTTCCTCCTGTATAAATAAAGTTCAAACGATATTCTTTTTGGTCTCCGGAAGCAATATCGCCCACATTGATCCAACGGCCATTCAAGCCCTGGCCTGTAATCGTATTATTCAAGTTATCTATTATAGAAGCATCCCGAATATTTCCATCCACATACAACCAAATATTCTTATCTGTAATCGATCCGCTATTAAGCAAGCGTAAAGATGCTACCGAAAGAGTTTCGCTATTTACAGTAAGTGAAGATGGGGAAATTAATGCACTTAAAGAAGGTCCATTGTATAATAAATCTGAATAATTAGACTCTGCAGTTACATTTCCGGTCAAATAATGAATAGAAGACAGATTTCCTTTAGCAGCAGCTTTAACTCCGGGAGTTAATGCCGGAGTTGCTCGTAATTTAGCATACGCATATATTCCTTGTTGATCGTCTCCTAAAAAGACTTTCCCGGAAGCCAAAGGAGTACTTCCATCATAATTGTAATCATAAATTTGAGTCAAATCGACAGTAAAAATACTATCTCCCGTAACAGGATCTTCTCTTTTGGACACTGGAGTCATCGGTATAGTCGCATCAAGTTGATTTGCAACCCATTTAACCGGCTGTATATAAACTTTTCCATCTGCAAGAACATAACCGTAAGGGATTCTGATTTCTGCAGATTGAGGTTGATGAAAATATCGGACCTCATTTACAAAGTCTAAAGGAGGATAATTATCTATATAGGTAAACCGTACATCTTTTTCATCAGATAGAGATGAAAAAGTATAGACGGCCTTACTTCCAGACAGAACACTAATTACTTTGACTTGAGAAGCCATAAATTGACAATACAATAAATCCATTCCAAATCGTTCCGCAGGATCAGGCAAAAACGGATTTGCAGGGACTTCATTCATCGCATAAGACTCAACAGACAATAAACTTCTCAAATTATTTGATCCTCCCGGACTATACGCCCATTTCCCATTTAACACATAAAATGGAATTATCAATTCTATACTATCTTCCGGTTGTAAAAGGTATGAATTTAACTCACCATCATACAAAGCATAAATAGAATCGGTAGAAGCTACCGTAGCGATGGATAACGGATAAGGAATCGCCGGGGATAATCCTTGTTTTTTAATATTGATAATAGCCTGATCCCAAATCGGACAAATGTTTCCAGATGTTCCGAATTTATATTGGATGCCATTGGTTCCAGGAGAAAGTTTCAATCTGGTGTAAAGTTTTTTGAAAGTATCTCCTACCCCTCCTTTTACATGGCTTTTAATGTGAATGTATCCGGTATCACCTTCTACATATAAGTAATTATCGATTTCTGAATCCAAAGCTTTAGTACCATCATCCGGATTGTGATCTCCTCCACTATCTCTTAATCCTCGAGTCTGACGGAACATAAATAATTCATCCAGCATCACTCCCTTATCATTACAATTCAAAGTAACCGGTTGAAAAATCTGAGTTTGACACTCAAATTTTGGTCGACAAGTACTGGATGGTGTTCCTGAAATAAAATCCGCCCAAATTTTAACCGTATCTTTTTGTAAACCTGTCAACGCTCCGCAAGTTCCTGTACGATATTTAATATTCAAATCCGTACCTCCTCCACCATAATTTCCTGTATATAAGACAGAGTATGTATTATTACCCAAAGATTGTCCACTACCTGAAACCGGGGAAACAGTTCCGATAGTAAACGCTTCGGTAATATCGGAAGTATAATCAAGTGACATCCAGGACGGTAATTTTACAAATATTTCCGTTGCCCGTTGCCCCGTTCCATTAGTTCCTACAACCGAATTGTAACTTCCGGTAGAAAATTTATTTGAAATAATCCCTTGGCTATTCGCTTTTAAATATTGTTCAATCGGTTTATAATAGAACAAAGGAAACATAAGATTTGCACAGTAAGTATTAGTAATAGAAGGACTCCATTTATTTCCGCAAATATTAGCTGCATATACATCGTTATAACCAACATCAATGTGGTTATAGGAGTTATGGTAATATTCTTTACTTTTTCTGATATCTGTATCCCGCCATGCCGGATTCAGATAAAAAGCATAACGAAACTCAACTTTACCTCCTGCAGGCACGCTTACTTCTGCTGGCAAGGTAATAGAAAGCCAATAACATTTTCCTTGCAAAGGAGCTAAAACTGAAGGGTCGGATGATGAATAAACATAACCAGAGCTGTATGTTATACAACTTCCTGGGATTTTTATTTCTGTACCTCCGTTAATACGACAATAAACATCGGTAGTATCTATATAAGAACACTGGGTACTCCAACTACCATAATGTAACCAGGTCGAAAATCCCATATTAGCAGTTGGGGTATTATTCGTATTTGTAAATGTGAAGTGAGCATAGCCCGGAGTATTTCCATCAAAGCAAAAATAATCCCAACCACGTTTTTCATCCACACCTGTGGCATCCCAATCGCGATTCATCTGCATGTGATGACTGATCGAGAGAGTCGGAATACCTGTTTCCGATGGTAATTTCAAGACCAATTGTTCACAATCAACAGTTTCACAATTCGTTACCGCATCAAATTGCAATTGAGTTTTAATTATTCGGTCACAACCTAAGTTGGAAACCGCATCAAAACTGATTTCTTTAGCAGTAGCATCGATTGGAGAACCCAATTCTGTTTGGGTTAGTTTCAGGGTTACTGTCTTAGTTGTTGTCCCTGTTGAAGTAATGTTTGCATCCGGGATTTGTGTAGCTCCGATCTTAAAATTACTCAATGTAACCACATTACCTTCATAAGTTAGCTTTACCAATACAGAGTTTGCTGTACCGTTTGTAGCGGTCAATCCTAATTTGAAAGTCTGGCTTGACCCAATAGTTGCATAATTACGACTACTACCTCCCACCGGGTTCATACGAACACTCGGTTTACGGACGCTCAATGGAATCGCCTTCGCTGCATTCGTAATTGAGCCACCCGTTCCGGATACCGTAACCGAAAATTGTCCGGGGTCAGACATATTAACACTGCAGGCCGCCTTAATTCCAAGCCGAACAGAAACCACATCATTGACCTTCAATGTCTGAGAATTACTTGTTACCGGAAACTTCAGACTCAAGCCGGCAGTCAGACTTCCGGTCTTGGCGACAGTGCCAATGGTAGCTGTCATTCCTGCCTGGTTAGTTAATCCTACATAATCTACTCCGACAGGGAGAGCTACAGTCATAGCAGCACCAGGGATATCTGCATCGGTTACCA
>JAVBUX010000191.1:0-4728 GCA_031554915.1 Bacteroidales bacterium
CGACACATCATCTCAACACTCCAAATTTGTTCATGTGATTCAATAAATTCATAATTCAGAGGTCTATTTCCAAGGAGATGATGCTCATAGCCTTTTTTAAGATATCATTCTCTTTTGGGAGACGAAGATTCTCTTTTTTTAGTAATTCAACTGACTTGGATTCCCCGCTTACACAAGTATGCCATTTACCCGGAAAACTTTCCTTGCCATTCTTTTTATACTGGGTACGCCATTTGCAGTGTAGATCTTTATCAATTCCTAATTCTCGTGCCAATACGGAAATATCATCTCGTTGCATACTCAATTTGACCGCGTTTTCTTTGAATTCCCGATCATAAACTTTACGTTCTTGCATCTTGTAAAAATAATGCTTTTTTGCGGCTTAACTTTTTGTCCGCCTAAAGTTAGGAGATTCATAATGGGATTATAGCTGTACATCACACATCTATAATAGCCTGTTATGTTACTTAGCTTAGGGAAAGTGCCGGAAAAGCCATCCTATACCCTAATTTTTTTCCTTCAAATGAATCAATTGAAAAGAAAAAATATGTATTTTTGGAGTCTTGCATCCCTTCAATCAGCGGATTGAAAGGGGGTCTTTGAAAAGTTGGACAAGGGTTCCTTAAAGGGGGTTGGCAGTATACATACTGCAATAATAATCCGGTGAATTACATAGATCCCGATGGGCGTGATTGGTACTGGGATAAGGATAAAACTCGGCAATTTAATCCTGATTTAAATGCCGATAATCAATCTGAAATATTAACAAAAGGACAGACTTACATTGGTGCAACTGATGCTGTAAAAAATAAGGGTGGAAATGTGATTGAAGATTATCGAGCAGACGGTAGTATTATGTATACCAAAGAATCAAGTGGATATGCACGGATTTGGAATAACTCCCAGAAGACAGGTAATGAGGAAATGGGGGTCATCACAGATAATGGTGTTTTGGTTCTACCAAGTTATAAAAATGACAATAGCACGGCAACTCCTGAAAATTATGGTTATTCCTGGAAAGATGGTAATATTAAAGATGCTGATGGCAATTCATTCAGTACATTAGCAACAGTTCATACGCACCCAAATCCAAATGGAGATAAGACAGCAAGTATATACGATGTAAATTATTTTTCAGTAAAAGCACCGAACAAACCATATTTTGTTGTCATGGCCGATCAAAAAATATCTTCATATATGAGCTATCCTGGCAATGGATATGGTGGTATTGATATGCCACTTAATAATGGAGTATCTTTCACTCTTCCGAATCTGACATCCGGTAAGTATCCTCTTATACCAATGTTAAAGCAAAATAGGAAAAGATGAGAAACTGTATTGTTGTATTTTTATTATTGCTTTGTGGGTGTTCTCGTTTTACAGACCAGTCAAAAACAGATATAAGCCAAAAGCAAGCTATAGGAGAAATATGCCTTAATAGTAAAACTGACAGTTTACTTCGTTTATTTATAAGTCAATACCATTGTGATAGTTGTATATACGAACTGTACATTGATAAAAAAGACCCTTTTGAATACAAATTAACGATGAGAAGTATTTTGTCTTCGGAAAGCTATTTACAAGAAAAGCATCCTGTGAATTATACATCTATTGATGACAACTTAGTTTTTATTTATTCTGGCATTGAAAATTTTATTGACAAAAATGCCTATATGCCAACGGTCAATGTGAAAAGGTCAAGTAAATCTGAGCGAATCGCTTCTTGGTCATATGTGATATTGAAAGATACAAGTTATATTGCAGACAATGCACATAATGATGATTTTCCATTTATCAATGCTCGACAAATGCCAACTGTGATTTTTAAGGCTCCAGAATAATTGGCGCAAGTTATGTTTTGGTATGAACAAAACTAATCTATAGATTAAATCCCGGTGGTCTGAATAAAGAAGGTCATCGGGATTTATTTATCGAATGATTTTTTAGTTTTGCAGTCTACCCTTAGAATCTGATCAAACATCTATATTTCAACAAAGTACTCCCCAAGGATAATCAGAGAAGTTTATTTTTCTCCCTGAGCGATAAGACCAGCGCCATCCCCTTTATCAGTTAGCCGGGAATGTTGATTGGAATCTGTTTGAAGAGGCATTCCTCCCGCTTTACTGTTCGGATAACGGCGCACCGGTTCATTTTCGTCATCGCAAATGAATATCACCTGTCCCACCGACAATAAACTTCATCGGAAAATAATTGACAAATGCAAGACGATAGCCAGGAAAGAGGGAATCGAACTTCGCCAGAGTTATACCCGGACGTTGAAGGCACTTTACCGGGATCAACCTTACCTCTACGATGCCAACGGGAGGATGACGGTGGATCCGAACAAGAAAATTAGCAGGATCGAATATAATTTCCTACATTTGCCAGGGCGCATCACCATGCAAAACGGAGACAGGGTGGAGTATGTCTACGATGCTTCTGGCGTGAAGCACCGGGAAACGCACGTTTCGGGAGCTACGGCTTCGACAAGGGAATATGCCGGGAACAAGGTATTTGAATCCAACGCCCTCAAACTGGTCATCAACGCCCTGGGTTATGCGGAGAAGGCGGGAAGCGTTTTCAACAGGTATTACTACCTGAAGGACTGGCAGGGAAACAACCGGATGGTGCTGAACGCTGCGGGGGGAATTGTCCAGGCAACGAACTACTATCCGTTCGGATCGTCGTTTGCGGAAAGCCCGGCGAGGTCGGACCAGCATGTACAGCCTTACAAGTTCAACGGCAAGGTGTTCGGACTGGACTTCTACGATTACAGTGCCAGGATATACAGTCCTGAGCTGACACGGTTTCTGACAATGGATCCGCTGGCCGAAAAGTATTATTCTACGAGTCCCTATGCATACTGTTTGAACAATCCTGTCAAATATATTGACCCTACCGGTTGTGACACAGTACCTGCCAATGAAGTCTGGAACTATGATCAAGTAAACTTTAGTTCAGATGGAACCGGAATTCATGATGACGAATATATTCCTGTAATCGTTGACGGAGTTATCAAATACAAGTTACATAAAATATCCTCAGGCGAAAACGAAGGAAATTATATGGCAATAGAACAGCATGGAGTTGATGAAGAAACCGGTATTGAAATATATGAATATAAATATATTGTTGGAAAAGACAAACTTGAGGATTTTAAAAAGGGAGATACTAAAGTTAAAGGAATAAAACAAAGCATTGTTAGATATGCTATGAACAATGGAGTAGATGGAAGAAAAAATATTTGGGGAAATTTAGCCAATGGATGGTTTAATATTGTGACTGATCCGGCAAATTGGATACCTTCACCTCTTGATTTGACAAATTACCTCCCAAAATCCTTTTATCAAACAAGCAAAGGAGCTACTTGGAATCAGTTCCGCACACAAACAAAAGGCCAATATACAACAAAAAATTACGGAACCTATCAAAATGCCGTAAAAGCAAGAAGTATAGACTATAAAAAACAAAAATAAGAAAAAAAGCAATGTATAATACAGAAATTAAAGATAAGATTACACTGGAAATTTACAATAGAAAAAACAAAAATATTGCATTAACCATACTTTTGTTTTTTGCTGTAGTAATTCTTTTAGTTCCAGTAGTTGCTATTTGTATTCTGGCAGTTAGGGGAGAAGGTATTCCTTTTGGTTTTATCATAACCTGTACTGTCGCATTTCTTTCTTCTGGATACTTAGTTAAATTGTACTTATGGAATAAGTATGGGAAAGAGATTTTCATAATAGAAAAGAACTATCTAAGTTTGTATTATGACTATAAACTTTTCAAAGATAATTATAAGAAGATTCATTTTGAGTCAATTCAAGTTTATTTTGAGCACAATAAAATTCTGGTAAATGCGTCTCTAAGATCAAAGGAATCTGAGAAAAAAGGAAGTAGTATTATTTGCTTTGACATAGACGGGAAAAACATAAAATCAATAGGAGAAATGCCCATTGGAACAATAATTGAGTTCAGTGAAAAGATAAAAAACTATAGAAATCTTCAGAAATAGTTATGTTTTGGTAATTAACAACCTTCATCGCTGGTTGTTTTCGCAAAAAAACAACCAGTGTTTTTTACTATTGTATATTTAGAATTCGTTATAAACACTTTTCGCAAATACGTGTTTTTGTAAAAAAAAACGATCTCAACCGATCTATTTTAGCCGACTCTGCTCCTTTCAACAAGAGTGACTCAGTTTACTTTGGACTATGTAAATACAATTTAAGTTTTTCACATTGGGCACTTTCAGTCATTAAATAGTCAACATTTTCAATTTTCACAAACAAACTAAAAGTAATTTTAAAAAAGATATATATCAAAGAAACACTCCACAATACCACAAAAAAACAATTTAATAAAAATAATTAAAATACAACTCAATTGTTAAACTTTTCTTGTTTGATTAACACCAGCTATGGGAAAGAACCTAACCTCAATAGCGAAAACGGTAAATACGACGAATATACAACTTATGATAAGTACGGAAACTTCTCCTACATTATCCGACCTGGACGGTACGACAACGGTACATTTGGCACAATCGACAACACACAATATCAGCAATACGATGGAAATAAAATCATCTCCATCCATGACTACAATGGAGATGAAATCAATTCCGATATCATGGAGTTCAAAAACGGAAATTGGGGAGGGATCGAATACACATACGACGCAAATGGGAATATGACAAAAGATTTAAATAAAAAAATTAGTTTAATT
>JAVBUX010000123.1:0-5407 GCA_031554915.1 Bacteroidales bacterium
AATGCGAACGGAAAACCGATGAACAAACCGGTTACCAGTTCTTTCCGTACAGTAATACAGGATTGGAATGATTTACTGCTGGAAATTACAGTCCCTAAATTTTGTATCAAAGGTTTGAATGGTTTCTTTTTTGAGATTCAAAGTGCATCACTAGACCTCAGCGACTTCAAAAATCCGTCCGCCATTCATTTTCCGTCAAAATATGAAGGAGTAGATAAAACACATCCGGAGCTTTGGAGAGGCGCTTACTTCAGGAAAGTTAAAGTAACAATGCCAGAAGAATTCTCTTTCGACAAAGGTCGAATTTCATTTGACGCTACCGACATGCTGATCGATGAAAGAGGTATCTCTGGAAAATTCACAGCAAGCAATATAATCCCTATAGACGTGGGTAGCGCATCAGGATGGTCTTTCTCTATTGACGATTTTCTGATGGAGCTAGAATCAAATCATATTACTGAAGCCGGATTTAAAGGGCTTATCGGATTACCAGTATCCAAAACTCAGGCCTTACTCAATTATGAAGCAATTATAGGAGAAAATGATCACTATACGATGTCCGTAGCCTTGAAAGACAGTATAAAATTCGATTTTTTCGCAGCAAAGGCTATTCTAAAGAAAAATTCGGTTGTCACCATGGAGCTGAAAGACGGAAAATTTCTACCTGAAGCTCGACTCAATGGATATCTGGATCTTAAAATAGACCCGGAAGATAAAGATTCAACATCAAAATCTCAAATAAAAAACATTGAATTTACAAACCTGATCCTAAAAACGGAAGATCCTTATATCCAAGTGAGTAGCCTGGGATATAAAGGAGATGTCAATTTATTTGGATTTCCATTGTCGATTTCTGATGCCAACCTGTCTTCGTCCTCAAAAAAAGCATCTTTGGCTTTCAAGATAAAGCTGAACCTGGACAAACAATTTATCCATGCATCAACAGGGTTATTAGTCGAAGCAAAATACATAAATACAGGGCCTAAACACTATTGGGAATATGAACACACCAAATTATCCAGTGTTGATATCGATTGTAAAATTGCCAATACGATACACATCACCGGAGGATTAGCTACTATGAAAAAAGATCCTGTATATGGAGATGGTTTCAAAGGAAATCTGGATATGGCCTTCTACAAACCGATAGAAGGATTACACATTGCAGCTAATGCTATTTTCGGCAAGAAAGATGAACACGATTACTGGTATGTGGACGGCTTGATCGAATTTCCCGGAGGTATTCCAATACCACCCGGACCATTATCCATCAACGGATTTGGAGGAGGACTCAGCAATGGTATGAAAAAAGAAGCCGGAGGATCTTTTACCTCTCCATCCGGATGTAAATATGTCCCCGATCCTAAAATGGGTATAGGATTAAAAGCAGCAGTCATGTTCAATATCGGAGGAAAAGCAATGAAAGGAGATGCTGCTTTCGAAATTGAGTTTTACAAAACCGGAGGGGTCCGTTATCTCGGATTTTTTGGATCTGTACTCTTCATGGAGGAATCCGGCTTTATAGCAGGACTCAATGACAAAATAAAAGGAAACCTCAGTAAATATATCAGCACTGAAAATACGGCTATAGAAGAAGATGACAAAGTAAAAAAAGCCGCCGTAGCTGCATATATGGCTATGCATTATAACTTTGAATACGAAGAATTTCATGCTAACTTCGATACTTATGTCAATCTGGCTGGAGGTATTGTCAGAGGAATAAATCCGAATAACCTGGCAGGATCTGCGGTATTGCATATTGATCCATCAATGTGGTATTTACATCTCGGCACTCCGCAGACTCCAATAGGCTTAGCTGTTGGAATACCAGGATTGGCAACAGCGGACTCCAGATCCTATTTTATGATGGGAAGTTACATGCCGGAAGCATTGCCACCTCCGGGTAGGATAGCAGACATCCTGGGAGAACATAATATTCAAATCGACGGATCTTCCCGATCTCCTTACGTTCTGAGCAAAGGAGGAGGATTTGCTTTTGGTTCTGCATTAGGTATCGAAACCGGAGATCTACAATTTTTAATGTTGTATGCTAACTTTTACACAGGAATGGGCTTCGACATTATGTTGCGCGACTACGGCAATCTGCAATGTGCCGGCAGATCAGGATCATTCGGTATCAACGGATGGTATGCACAAGGACAAGCATACGCCTACCTGGGAGGAGAGCTGGGTGTTAAAGCCAACTTGGGATTTGTGAAAGGGAAATTCCCTATCATAAAAACAGGTGTCGCCGCCATGCTACAGGCACAATTGCCAAACCCGGTATGGGTACAAGGGGATCTTGGAGTTCACTTCAACTTGTTGAACGGATTGGTAAAAGGAAACATGCGTTTCAAATTTTCTTTAGGAGAAAAATGCAATATGGCTTACCCTGGAGCCTCTCCTATCGATATGATGCTGATAGGAGATATGACCCCTACGGATGGCGGCAAAGAACTCGATGTATTCACAGCACCTCAGTTAACGCTCACAGTGCAGGAAGGGAAAGAATTTACGGTCACTCAGGATGGACCTAAGTACAGGGTATTGCTAAAAGAGTTTGCTGTTTATGATGGAGGCAATAAATTACCGGGAACCTCCGAATGGAATCGCGAACACGATGTAGTGACTTTAATTCCATACTCCGTATTACCCGGAGAAAAAAGCTTGAAAGTTAAAGCCAGTGTTGTGGTAGAAGAACTGGTAAACGGTTATTGGAAGCAACTTTCAGGAGAAGAAAAACGGGAAGCTTCATTCACAACAGGAAAGAGGCCAGAGTCAATTCCTCTCCACAACATTCTCTATTCCTACCCTTCTGTCGGACAACAGTATTACTATCCCGAAGAAAGTAACAACGGATATATTGTATTACGGCAAGACCAATCGTACTTATTTGACAGTAAATGGAAATTTCAAAGTCAAATAAATTCCAATGGTTCAACTGTCGGATCCTCCGGTTTTTCTTACGATTACTCCAGCAAAAAAATATCATTTGAATTACCGAATATGGCCAGGAATCGCAGTTTCGAGCTTAATTTACTGACTTTAACTGAAAGTAGTGGTTCTATCGATGGAGGAGAATCCAAAGATGTGGAAATTTATAGTGATGACGAAAACGCAGTAACTCAAACAGTTAAAGACGCTTCAAACGTCATATTATCTGGAGAAGGGAAAAATATTTTGAGTTACAATTTTTCATCCAGCGCTTATAATACATTCAGCAGCAAAGTGGAAAATGCAAATCGCGGATCTCTTGCTTTATTTGAACTGATTGGTAACGATATCCTGATTTTGTATCAAAAAAAGGACGGAATTGAACTTTTTGAAAATATAGAATTACGAGGAAATGCAGGGACTGAGCCTCTTATAGAAGTGGAAGCAATACCTGACGATCATTATTATCAAAGCATTATTCATCCTCGCTTGTATGAAAATTATCCTATAGACGGTCGATTTACTCTGTCCCGACAAGATAAATACGGAATCCCTCCTTTCAAAGCAATTCCGACAGGAAGCTTCGGTCCGGGGTATTTCCAATATTCATACGCACTTCCATACTATTATTTCTCTGATTTTAAGGAAGTCCAACGAATTGTAATCGACAACAACATAAAAGGGCACATCTTAAATGATCCGACCAGGGGATTCCCAGAAGTCGAAAGTGGTGTATATAGAATCTCTCTGCAATATTGGTTGCCAGGAAGAGAAGCAAGAGGCAGCAATACCGAATTTAATTATAAACGATAAATAACAGCATGAAATACAATATCATAAAAACAATAATTACAGGATTGATTATCGCATCAGTATATACATCCGGATTCTCACAAAACCAGGCAGATTCATCCAAAATCATCTTGAGGACATCCGTATCCGAATCAGGAATCAAACTACGCTGGGCTGCAAATAACCCCATTATCTGGAAATTTTGTCTGCAAAATGGATTCATGATTGAACGTTATACTATTGCCAGAAACGGAAAACAACTCGAGGAACGAGAAAAAAAGGTTTTGGCAAAACAGATCAAACCAGTTCCATTAAAAGAATGGGAAGAATTAGCTTCAAAAAATGAATATGCAGCAATCATTGCACAAGCTATTTATGGGGATTCATTTGAAGTCACAGGGATGCAAACTAATGATTTACAAGGGATGATTAATCAAACACGGGATTTGGAACAAAGATTTAACTTTGCCCTATACTGTGCTGATATGAGTTTTGAATCGGCAAGCCTGGCAGGATGGGCTTTTACGGACAATAATATTATTCCAGAAGAATGTTATTTATACCGGGTAATCCCCATTGATACAAACAATTACGAATTCAAACACATATTATATGGATTTGACCATGCATGTACAGGAGAAATACCGGAATTACCTGCTCCTATCCAGGTGTCTGGAGAATTTGGCGACCGGTCAGTCATGTTGTATTGGAATAATGAAATCATGAAAAATTATTTCAGTGCATATCAAATCGAGCGTTCATCGGACAATCAGAACTTTGTTTCTCTCGGAAAACCATTTGCAGCCACCGGAAATGAGTATGATGGCTATGCTATGTATATGGATACCCTTCCTGAAAATTCGGTCAATTATTATTATCGAATAAGAGGGATCAGTTCCTTTGGAGAGCTGGGTCCTCCATCGGATACCATCCTGGGAATGGGTATCCCTGCATTAAAATATATCCCCCAGATCGTAAGTGCGAGAATCGACGACAATGGAGTGGCAAACATCGAGTGGAATTTTGATGAAAAAGGGAATAACGAAATTCAATCATTTACCTTGATGCAATCAAATCGTTCTACCGGAGAATATTTTCCATTAATAAATGACATCCCTCAGAATGTGAGACATATTCATTTTCAGGAATTATTTCCGGTCAATTACCTGATAATCAAAGCAAATCCTTTGCAAGGAAAGGGTACTCAGTCTTATCCGTATATGCTCATTATGCCTGACTCTATCCCACCGGAGGCTCCAACAGGCTTGTCTGCAAAAATCGACACAACAGGAATTGTCAGAATAAAATGGACATCCAACACCGAACCTGACTTAAGAGGATATCGTATTTATAAGCACAATCTTCAAAATGAAGATGCAGTTATTATTTGCGATTCCTTGTTAGCGGAACCAAGCTATATCGATACCGTGGATCTTCATAATCTTAATCAACATGTTTATTATCGTATCAAAGCTCTGGATAAACGTTATAACCAATCGGATTTTTCCGAAATTCTACAAGTCGAAAAACCATTGAAAGCAGAACCCTCTTCTCCGGTTTTCACCTCATTCAAAGTTGAAAAAGAAGTAATAAATCTGGATTGTATTAACTGTCCGTATGAAATCTGTGTACGACATATCCTGTACAGTAAACAAAAAGACAGTCCGGATTATAGTTTGAT
>JAVBUX010000274.1:0-12288 GCA_031554915.1 Bacteroidales bacterium
ACAAGTTTATGCCAATCTTTTATATGAATTGAGAAAAAGTAAAGGCATGACTCCTGAACAAGCTGAAAAATTAACGGAAGATCCTCTCTACCTTGCTTGCCTCATGATTAAAAATGGCGATGCCGACGGTGAAATTGCCGGAGCACAAAATACTACCGGTGATGTTTTACGACCTGCATTGCAAATCATCAAGACAGCTCCCGGAATCAGCGTTGTTTCAGGTGCATTCCTGATGTTTACCAAAGAAAACCAATATGGTAAAGACGGCTTACTTGTTTTTGCAGACTGTGCTGTAATGCCTAATCCTAATGCTAAAGAATTGGCTGAAATAGCAGTGGCAACGGCTCAGACAACCCGTTCCATTGTAGGCGTTGAACCTCGAGTCGCCATGTTAAGTTTTTCCACGAAAGGAAGTGCTAAACATGAATTATGCGATAAAGTGATTGAGGCTACACGATTAGCTAAAGAAATGGCTCCAGACCTGAAAATTGATGGAGAACTACAAGCCGATGCAGCTTTGGTTGCCTCTGTAGGCTTAAGTAAAGCCCCTGGAAGTGAAATCGCGGGACAAGCGAATGTCCTGGTGTTTCCAAATTTAGAATGTGGAAATATTTCATATAAATTAGTACAACGCCTCGGAGGCGCTGAAGCAGTAGGTCCAATCCTGCAAGGGATGGCCGCTCCGGTAAATGACCTCTCGCGTGGTTGTTCTGTCGATGACATTTATAAAATGGTGGCAATTTGTGCGAATCAAGCAATCGGATCAAAATAAAAACATATATATGGCAGAAACATTCATTGAACCTATTGAAAGTTACGGACTTTCATCAAAGGACAGAAAAAAATCCCTATTCTCTAAAATCGGCGTTGTCGGTTGCGGAAAAGATGGACGAAACATCGTACGTCAGACTGCATCAGCAGGACTGGAGGTTATATTCATCGAAATTTCCCAGGAAAAAATCGATTTTGCTTTGGAAAAAATCGGGAAAGACCTGGATACAAAAATCGAAAGCTGGGGACTTACACCAGGAGACAAAAGAACAATTATGGGACGTATAAAAGGTTCCATGAATTATGAAGACTTAAAAGGTTGTGACTTCGTTATTGAATGTGTTCGTTATGATGAAAATGGCGAACGCAGTACTGAACTGAGAAAGGAGGTTTTCAAAACTCTTGAAAAAATTCTTTCTCCTGAAGCAATCATCGCCACAAACGCAACTACAGTAATTATTAGCGAATTGGCTGCTGAACTGGAATATAAATCACGTTGCATCAGCCTTCACTTTCCTGTGGCCCATCCGGATGCCAAAATATTGGAAGTGGTAAAAGGAATCTATACTTCGGAAGAGGTATATGAAAAAGTATTATTGTTCGCCAAATTAATAAAATACAATACTATCGATGTCCATGAAAGCAATGGACTCGTGAGTTTGCGATTAATGGTTACCATGTTGAACGAGGCCTGCCAGATGCTGATGGAAAATGTTGCCTCCATGGAAAGTATCGACAGCCTGTTTGAAGTTGTTTATGGTATGCGCCTCGGAGTATTTCGTATGGCAGATATCATTGGTATCGAAAAAATAGTCTCCCTGATGGAAGATATGTTCAATGAATATGGGGATAAAAAATATAAGCCTTCCCCTATCCTATGGCGACTGTACCGAACAAAGCAGATGGGGGTAGCCGATGGAAACGGTAAAGGATTTTACATTTACGAGCATGGCAAACCCGTAGGTACTAATAACTTAAATTAAAAAAAACACTGATCATGAAAATATTAGTATTGAACTGCGGAAGTTCATCTATTAAATATAAACTTTTTGATATGAGCAATGGGACGGAATTAGCCCAAGGCGGAATCGAGAAAATCGGATTGAAAGGATCATTTTTAAAATTAACATTACCTAATGGAGATAAGGTAGTCCTTGAAGGTGAAATCTTGGAACACCAAACTGGTATAGAATATATTCTGGGAGTAATTACCAGCGAAAAGTACGGTTGTATCAAGTCATTGAATGAAATAGATGCCGTCGGCCACCGGGTAGTACACGGCGGAGAAAAATTCAACTCCAGTGTATTGATCACTGATGATGTAATCAAAAAAATGGAAGAGTGCATCGATCTGGCCCCTCTTCATAATCCACCAAACCTGAATGGTATTTATGCTGTAAAAGAGTTAATACCGGATGTTCCTCAGGTAGGAGTTTTTGACACGGCTTTCCATCAAACAATGCCTCCACATGCCTATATGTATGGTCTGCCATACTCTTTGTACGAAAAATATGCGATTCGTCGCTATGGATTCCATGGCACCAGTCACCGTTATGTATCTCGTAGAGCTTGTGAATTCCTTGGAGTTCCTTACGAAGAACAAAAAATCATCACGGCGCACATCGGAAATGGGGGATCCATCGCAGCAATCAAAGATGGTGTTTCTGTGGACACATCAATGGGTATGACTCCTGTTGAAGGTCTTCTGATGGGAACTCGTAGCGGAGATATCGATGCCGGAGTTCTTTCATACGTCATGGAAAAAGAAAATATCGGCGCACAGGCGATTTCTACTATTGTGAACAAATACAGTGGTGTGATTGGAATTTCCGGAGTCTCTTCCGATATGCGTGAGATCGAAGCTGCTGTAGCTGCCGGAAATGACCACGCCATCCTGGCTTTGGATGTTTATAATTACCGGATCAAAAAATACATCGGTTCGTATGCTGCTGCTTTAGGGGGCCTGGATATCCTGGTATTTACCGGAGGTGTAGGCGAAAATCAATATGCTACACGTCAGGTTGTTTGCGAAGAAATGGAATTTATGGGTATCAAGATTGACAAAAATGTCAATTGGGGCTTAAAAGGTAAAGAAGCTATTATCAGCACTCCTGATTCAAGAGTTAAAGTAGTAGTAATCCCGACTGATGAAGAATTTATGATTGCTTCGGATACGGTTCAAATTTTGAATTGAGAATGGGGAATTGAGAATTGAGAATGAGCTTGCGTACGAAAAATCATTCTCAATTCTCAATTCTCAATTTCTTAGCTTCCTGCCAATACTCCTCCATCTCTGTCAAAGTCATATCCTTCAAAGATTTTCCCTGTTCGTTCGCTCTTTGTTCCATATAATTAAAACGATAAATAAACTTTTGGTTTGTTCGTTCTAAAGCATTATCAGGATTGATTTTATAGAGGCGGGCTGCATTTACTAAACTGAAAAAAAGATCTCCAAACTCACTTTCCATACGGTCCTGATCCATCAATTGGATTTCTTCCTTAAGTTCGGCAAATTCTTCCTGAACTTTATCCCAAACATCTTCTTTGACATTCCAGTCAAAACCGGCGTTACGAGCCTTATCCTGTATTCTATGAGCTTTCGGAAGTGACGGCAATGATGCAGGAACTCCTTCCAATACGGTTTTATTTCCTCCTTTTTCTTTTAACTTGATTTGCTCCCAATTGAGCTCTACCTGTTTGGAAGTCTCAGCTTCAACAGAACCAAATACATGAGGATGCCTGAAGATCAATTTATCGCAAATAGCATCACAAACATCTTTAATATCGAAAATACCCTTTTCTTCTCCTATCTTGGCATAAAAAACAATGTGCAATAAAACATCACCAAGCTCTTTTTTTATTTCATCATTATCGTCTTTTATAATTGCCTCACATAATTCAAAAGTTTCCTCTATAGTATTGGTACGAAGACTTTCATTGGTCTGTTTCCTATCCCACGGACATTTTTCTCTCAATTCATCCAGAATATCCAGCAAACATCCGAATGACTCTATTTTTTGTTGTCTATTATGTTTCATTTTAGGAAGTTAACTCCTTCTTCTAATTTTTCTTCTAATTGCATTTTCAACAGGTTTTTCACTGATCAGGGCCATATAACCACCTCCTCCGGCTCCGGCAAGCTTCCAGGCCAAAGCATTTCCTTTGTACTTATCAATAGCGTCTTGTACTTCTGCAGGCTTCATAGCAGGAAACATCGCTACCTGTGCATTGAATGAATCAAGACAGCCGGCTGCAAAAGCTTTCAGATCCTTAGCCAAAATTGCATCCCAAGTACGATCAGCAGCAGTAGCCAATGCCTTCACATTTTCTTCGGTAATATAAGTTTCCTTCAACAAGTTCAAACCCTGCTCACGAGGCCAAAGCAAAACCAAAAAAATATGATTCTCCAACCATTTTAGGATATCTTCATCATGAACCGATTCTATCTTGTCCGGCCAATATGCATTATCATAATAATGACGGTTTAGGCCTGGCATACAAATACCAATAGAATCCTGTGCTCCCGATATTTCCTTTTTCCCTGGACCATTTTCATATCGGAACAATAATTCAGCTAACTTTTCAGGATGCATAGGGGGCAATTCGTATGGCCACAAACGAGCAGCAGCATTACGTGTGGAAGTGGACATTCCACAACGCTCATTGAATTCAATAACTGGTTCCAACGATATTGTCAATGCCCAACCCGGATGTAATTCAGAAACATAGGGCTGATCAATCCAAGTTCCAGCCAAATCAAGACGATAAGGCAATCCGGAACTTAATGACCCTCTTAAAGATGTAGTCGATCGAGCAGGCAATTCTCCATCTGGTATCCGCCTTAAGATTTTATATTCAATAGATAATTCCTTACAAATAGCTTCCTTTGCAGGAGAATGTCCATCTTCATTTACGATAAAAATATCGGGATGAAAACGACGTAAATCTTCTTCAAAATCCATAATTCCTGAACCGGAATTTATCCAGGCATCAGTAATATAACGTACCGAACGAACCATATAGAGCCTTTCCTGCTCACTATTCACTGTAGGACGCCCTTTCAAATCCAATACAGTACTATCGGAACCAATCCCGACATATAAATCTCCATACGAAGATGCCTCCTTAAAAAAAGCGACATGCCCACTATGAAGCAGGTCATAACATCCGGAAACAAATACTTTCTTTAACATATATTTAAGTAATGAGTTTGAGTTTAAAGCAATAAGTTTAAAGTCCTGGTTACTTAGCGACTTTAAACTTATTGCTTTAAATTCAAAACTTAATTATTTGTTCAATTTTGACTTATACTCTTCCAATCCTTTTTTCAGGAATTCAATATATTTGCTTACATCTTTATCATAAGCATACGATGGAGCAATTGGATTACCTTCATTATCTAACAATACATAGAATGGTTGTGCATTGGCTCCAAACTTACTCCTTTGCAAATAGCTCCATTTATTACCTATCGTCTTCAACTTACGGATTTTACCATACTCTTCTATCGTGATCACCTTGGGAAGTGATTCTTTGTCATCCACATAAAGCGAAATCAATACATAATCGTTTTCAATAATACTTTTTACACGAGGATCCGACCAAACGGAAGCTTCCATCTCTCGACAATTGACACAACCATAACCTGTAAAGTCAATCATCACCGGTTTTCCATGCTTTTTAGCATACTCCATACCTTCTTCATAATCGTGGTATTTCGGACTGACTCCTCCACTATATAAACTAAAATCCTGAGTAAACAAAGGAGGAGAAAATGCACTTATTGCTTTCAACGGAGCTCCCCAAAGCCCCGGAATCATATAAATGGCAAATGCAAATGAAATAATCGCCATAAATAATCGAGGTATAGAAACTGATTTCAGATCACTATCATGAGAAAATTTAATTTTACCCAATAAATAAATCCCTAACAGGGTGAATATTACAATCCAAAGGACAAGGAATACTTCTCGATCCAAAATTCTCCAACCATAAGCCAAATCTGCAACGGACAAAAACTTCAAAGCTAATGCCAATTCCAGGAAACCCAGAACAACTTTTACAGAATTCAACCAGCCTCCCGATTTAGGCATACTTTCTAACCAAGAAGGGAAAATTGCAAACAAAGCAAATGGAATAGACAGAGCCAAAGCAAAACCAAACATTCCAATTGCAGGACCCATCAAACTTCCCTGAGATGCTGCTTCAACCAGCAATGTACCTATAATCGGACCTGTACAGGAAAAAGACACCAGAGCTAAAGTAAATGCCATAAAGAAAATACTCAACAAACCACTTGTCGAATCAGCTTTCTGATCAAGTTTAGTGGTCCATGAAGCAGGTAAAGTCAATTCAAATGCTCCAAAAAATGAGATTGCAAATACTACCAGTAAGGCAAAAAATATCAAATTAAAAATCGCACTTGTTGACAATTCATTTAATGCGCTTGCACCAAAAATAATTGTAATCAACAATCCAAGTATCAGATAGATAACAATAATTGAAAGTCCATACGTCAAAGCATCGGATATTGCTTTTGCGCGATTTTTCTTTGAACGTTTCAAGAAAAAACTAACTGTCATCGGAATCATTGGCCAAACACACGGCGTAAGCAATGCTATAAATCCTCCCAGGAATCCGGCAATCAAACTCTTCCACCAATTTTCTTTGACTGCACTTTGTTTTCCATAAGCTTCCAACTGATCAATTACCGGAGCCCATAAATCTACACTCTCTGTAGGAATGGTCTGACTCACAGTCGTAGTATCTGTTATCCCATCAGTGACAGAAGTATCTGTAACTGCAATTTTCACATCTTCAATCTTCAAATCGTCCTTCGCTGCTGCATCCTTAGATGTCGGAGCTACTGTCATCAATTCTTTCGGAAGATTTTTTGATGAAAATTGAAATTCTTCAGTTGTCGGAGGGAGACAATTTTCATCGTTACACAACTGAAACTCAACACCTCCTGCTATTTTAAAATTCGCAGGATCAGTTACTTTGAATTTTTGCTTGAAAACAACGGATTTTTCATACCAACGTAAATCCATTTCAAACTGTTTGTCATACTTTACAATAGGTTTGGTAGTCGCCGAAACTTTCCCAATCAACTCAACTCCTTTCAGAGTTTCAAAAGTAAATGTAGTTGAATTCGGACCTCCTTCCGGTAAATTCATATCATACAGGTGCCACCCATAATCAATGGTGGCTTCAATTGTGAGTTCACTATTGGCATTCAGTCCAAAATTCCATTTTATTGGGTCCATTATCTGGGCCGACAATTGCATGCTCAACAGCAGCAAAAAGATAGTTAATTTTAAGATTCTTTGCATAATGAGTTATTATATAAGGCACAAAGTTAGTATTTTCAAATGTAAAATAAAACAAATTGCCACATTAAGCAGGCTGTTTTTTTTATTTCAACAAAAATAACATAACTTTGTTATTGATAATTGATCAACAAACTAACATAAAGTTATATGGCTACAACTGATATCGACTTCTCTATACAAGAAAACAAACCTCAAAATACCAATCTGAAAAGTAAAATGAAAAAGTGGATGCGGAATATAATTATCATCGCAATCGTAATTGCAGCCGGTTTTTTCTACTTCAAATTTTTCTTTGTCTTTGCTGATGGAGTCAAAGCCGGACAACTAAACTATGTCGTTTATAAAGGCTATATATTCAAAACTTACGAAGGTAAGCTTATCCAGGCAGGTTACAAATCTGGAAAATCCGGACCGATCCAATCAAATGAATTCGAATTTTCAGTTGCAGATGAAAAAGTAGCTGAAAAGCTGATGCTTGCAGGCGGGAAAGATGTCGAATTACATTACAAACAATATCTTGGCATAATCCCATGGAGGGGGTATAGTAAATATGTTGTGGATAGCATTATAGCAATAAATAAACCAGAATCCGGATTTCCTGCAGAATAGGGCTATTGTAATTTTTTCGTCTTTGTTATAATATTTATCATTTAATAATGTTAAATACTATCATTTTACCCCATTTATACTTGTTGTTATAAAAATAATCAATAATTTTGTAAATTACACTCGTCTCCTAAATTTGTCTATGAGACAACACGTTACAATAAATAATGGATAACATTAAACTTAAAACATATATTTATGAAACAAAAGTTACTTTTTTTAATTGCATTTATATTGTTGGGAGCAACTACTTCTATAGCACAGACCACAATTAATGCAGAAAATATGTCTGCCACCTATGGAGATGCCCCTAAAAACATTAACGCCACTTTTTCTCCTGCTGATGCTGAAGCTACCTTGAAATACACTCCCTTAGATAGAAATGTTGCTGATGTTAGTGCTTCGGGTGAAGTCACTTTTAAGGCTAGTTAAAGATTTCAACAACAAAAAATTACTATTACGGTCTAAAAAGGAGAAGATATTCTGGCGACTAAAGACATTTTTGTTTCAATTACTCCTAAAAATTTGGAGATGACTGTTACAGGTGCTGCTGTAGCAGACAAGATATACGATGGAAATATGCTTGCTACATTAATTGAAAGTGCATTTGGACTTAAGTCCGATGATCTTTTAGCTGGAGATGCTACCGATGTTTCTCTGGATTTTTCAGGAGTTTCTTCCAGTTTTGAGACAAGAGATGCCGGTACAAATAAAAACGTCATATTGAGCCAACCTTTGGCTATCACAGGAGACAGAGCTTTTTGCTATACCCTCACCAACGCCCTCCCTGCATTAAAAGGAAATATTACAACCGCTTCACAACCTGCAAACCTGGGTTTGCAAACAAATTATGAAAAATTTATTGGAGATTTGATATTGGAATTAACGCCCAGCGTCAGAGAAGTTGCTCTAAAATATGACATAACAGGTACCGCCGGAATTGTGAGTGTTTTTATTGATGTAAATAACAATATTACCATCAACTTATTACAAGCAGGAACTACTACTATCAAATTTTATACGGACGCTACTAATAATTATTCCGCAGCAGAAAAAATTGTTAATATTGAGGTAAAAGCTCCAACTCAGACGAACGATTTTACACTACAGCCTTCTTATTCATTCACTTATGGCGATGCCGGGGCAACAATTATTCCGACTGGAGTAAAAGACAACGCAACTGTTACCTATAGAGTCATTGATACGGATATCGCAACAATTTCTACCAATGGGGTTCTTACCATAAAAAAGGCAGGGAATACTTCTGTTGAGGTGAAGGCCTTAGAAACATTGAATTATACTGAAACCACAACAGTAGTTCCATTAATAATTAACCCAAAATCCATTTCAATCACAGGAGTCTCTGTTAAAACAAAAACATATGATGGCAACACTGATGCAGAACTTATTTGGACAGGGGCTTCTCTTAGTGGAGTGCTAACTGAAGATATAAATAAAGTTGAAATCGACTACTCCGGAGTTGCTGCTGAATTCAGCAGTAAAAATGCAGGGGAAAGAAGTGTTACTCTCAAAGGCGGAAGTTCAAACGCCAGCCTTAAAGCGGGAACTGCGGGCAATCAATCAGCAAATTACACTCTGAATAATGGGAATTTAGCTAACCTGAATTTAGTAGGTCTAATCAATAAAGCAAGTCAACCCGCTAATTTAGGATTGCAAGCTACAATGTCTGCCTTTGTTGGAATTCCTGTATCTTTAACCCCTAGTGTAAATGGTGGAAGTATCTCCTATACTTCATCCATAGATGTGGCCTATTCATATATACCTCACACTATTACATTTGTGTCTTCCGGCACATATACATTTGCTCTTTCTGCAACTGATGACGATGGAAATTACAGTTATACTACAGGAACAATCACATTTACTGTGTACCCTAATAATGCTGTAATATTTAGTGGTGTTAATTCTCGTTCTATTGAATATGGAAAGAATACAGAGCCACTAGGTGTAAGCGCCAGTTATTCAGGAGGTCCCATAGATGCCGATAAGATTCACTACAGTAGTAGTGCATCTACCATCGTAGATGTTAACGCATCTGGGGTTTTGGATATCAAGGCTGCATCAGGATCTGCCACCATTACAGTAACTGTTGATGCTGATGGCGGTAACCATACGTCCGGAACAACATCTCTCATAATAACAGCTATTCCTCGTAAAATAACACTCGGAGGTGGAATTGCCGTAACCCCTAAAGTGTATGACGGAAATACGAGTGCAACAATAAGCAACTGGACTACCACTACGATTACAAATAGAGTAGGTACTGATGATGTTGATCTCGGAGCTCAACCAACATTTGCTTTTGTAGATAAGAATGTAGGTACAGATAAAGCAACGACTATAAGCGGAGGAACTCTTATAGGTACAGATAAAGACAAGTATGTTCTTTCCGCTATAGGTATCACCGGAAACATTACACCTAAAGATGAAACTGACAACTTAGGGCTTCCTGCTAATGTAACCATCAAGTATGGTCAAACTTATACTTTCCCAACTCCGGTTATTGGTGAACCTTCGACTGTAGATCTAACATATTCAGTCCCTAATGAGGATGTCATTAAAATTGAAGATGCTACAACAGGAAGCTTTTCGTATAAAGGAACGGGAACTGTAACAATGAGTGTAGCCACTTCTCCCAAGGGAGGTAGTATCATTACGAATTACAGTCCTAAAATAGCAACTATCGATGTATCTGTTTCAAAAGGAACTCAAATAATTACAGTGCCAGCAGTCTTAAATAGAACTTTCAACGATGGAACATTCCCTGTAGGAGCTTCTGCTCTTGATAATTCTACTCTAGTATATGAAGCTATTAATAATGATGAAGGTATAATTGAAGTTAACAGTTCTACAGGAGTGGTTACTCCCAAAAAAGTTGGAACGGCTGCTGTACTTATTACCGCTCAAACAACTCCTCTTTATGAAGAGAAGAAACAAACTGTTACTATCAACATAACAGAGAATGCAACAATAACGACCCAACCTACAGCTCAATCTATTTGCGAAGGTACTCCATTTACACTTTCTGTTGTTGCAGTTGGAGCAAGTTCTTACGAATGGTACAAAGGTAGTGTTAAGATCGAAGATGCAACTGAATCTTCATATACAGTCAATTCTGCTACTACTACAGACGCAGGTTCATATACAGTAAAAGTACTAGGAACCAATGGCAGCACAGTTACCAGTAATCCGGTAACCGTTACTGTGCAAACAAGTATTACCATCACGACTCAACCATTAGCTCAAACTCTTTGTCAGGGAACAAGAGCTTCATTTACAGTACTTACTACAGGTAATAATTTATCTTATCAGTGGTATAAAAACGATAAACCTATTGGATCTGGGTATAATACATTTGCTATTGCCAGTGTACAAGCTTCTGACACTGCTTTCTATAAGGTAGTTATTGAAGGAAGCGGCACTTGTGGTTCTGGTTCTGCGACAAGTGATCCTGTACGTTTGGGAATGATTCCGACTCTTCCTCAAACACTTTCATTCTATCAAACTCCGGATTATCTTGTAAAGAAAGATGCTAATTACACAATCATCGTTGGAGATCGGACTAAAGGTTATGATGGTGTTAGTAAATATACATGGAACTACTCAACAGATAACGATGCATTTGCTGAGAAAGAAACAACATCGAATACCAATGAGCTTAGAGTAACTCCAAATACTACCAATGGCACCCTTGCTGTTACTCTAACTCATGCATGTGGTGATAGAACAATGGAAAAAGCATTGAAAGCTGTTCCTTTAGGCATTGAAAATGTAACTTCTGCAGGAATGAGGGTATATCCTAACCCTGTTAATTCAGGTGCTCCTATGACTATTGATTTAGGAGATGAAAATACAGGAGCTACAATCTATGTTTATAATGTAACCGGATCATTATTGATGAATGCTAATCTTACTACTCAGATAAATACAATTCCGACTACTTTGAAGCCTGGTATTTATATGATGAAGATCGTTGTTCCTAACGGAAAGACAGCTTACCATAAGTTTATTGTGAAGTAATTAGTAGAACAACTTCAAATAAAAATGCGACTGAAGCAATTCGGTCGCATTTTTTGTATTATTCACTGTCTGGCTTATTCTGCTTATTTTCTTTATTCTCATTTCTGAATTTGTCCCTTCGTTTTAGGAAGTAAGTCAGTGCAAGAATGCAAGCCAGTGTCACCCCTATCGTTGCCCAATAATTTGTATAACTAAGCGTTGAATTCGGATTACGACCCGGCCAGGCATAAACAGCCATAGCTGCCAAGTAAATCAATAGCGCAATGGGCATTAATACTGATCGTCGTATTTTCATCTGTTATTTGATAATTTAATAAAACTACAAATATACATCAATTTTTATCGGAATTATTCGGATCAAATTGAATTATCCATCTATATTTGGAGTTTCTCTTTAAAAATAAAAAGACCTCATCAGGTTTCTCTGACGAGGTCTTTTGGAATAAAACGGCAGCTACCTACTCTCCCACTTTCACGCAGTACCATCGGCGCAATCGGGCTTAACTTCTCTGTTCGGAATGGGAAGAGGTGGAACCCC
>JAVBUX010000268.1:0-5308 GCA_031554915.1 Bacteroidales bacterium
CAAACCTAAATAAGTGGTGACTTTCTTCACACTCTTATCAAAATAGTTTGCAACATCGGTAGCAACTTTATCAACAGCATTCAATGCCTTGAGCAAAGGTGTTTTATAATCCAATGCTTCTCCAGTATAAGAAATAAAAATCGTAGGAATACAAAGAGTATCATCGACAAGAAATGCAGGGGAAGATGGATCCCATGCTGAGTATCCCCTTGCTTCGAATGTATTACGGATTCCTCCGTTCGGGAAACTCGAAGCATCCGGTTCCTGTTGCGCCAATACCTTTCCATCAAAATATTCTATAACCCCTCCTTTGCCGTCAAAATCAATAAAAGCATCATGCTTTTCTGCCGTTCCATCAGTCAATGGATGAAACCAGTGAGTATAGTGTGTCGCACCTTTTTCCATGGCCCACATCCTCATTCCTGCAGCCACATGGGAAGCAACATTACGATCGAGCGGTTCTCCTTTATCAATTGCATCTAATACCAGTTTCAAAGTCTCTTTCGATAAGTATTTCTGCATCTGATGACGATCAACAACGTTTTCACCATAATAATCTGATGTTTTCCCAGGAGGAACAGGAACTTCTTTAGCCTTTCGGGCAAGAGCTTCTTCTACCGCTTTAAATCGCAAATTAGACATAAAAATAAATTTTGTTTGTTTAACGGGCACAAATTTAGCTAGAAAGCAGGACAAAATATCACAAAAAATCGTTTTTTTTCTTTCATTCTATTTAATTTGCAGCTCCTTTTTGTAATTCACACATATAGAATCAAATACAGCTTTATTTGTCTCAGAAATAGGTTCTACCGGTGGTGATTCTATTGTTAACGGATTTATCGGCTTACCATTCATCCAGACACGAAAATCCAAATGAGGCCCAGTTGAGGTCCCTGTACTACCAACATAGCCAATAACCTGTCCTTGTGATATGCGACTACCAATATTTATACCATCACCATATTTTGACAAATGAAGATATGCTGTAGTATAAACACTATTATGACGGATCTTAACAGTATGTCCCCCACCCCCATTGAATCCTTTTGCAATGACAGTTCCGTCTCCAATTGACATAACCGGCGTTCCGGTCGGAGCAGCATAATCAACTCCGGTATGAGGTCGTACTATTCTCAATACCGGATGATTACGGGCATAAGAAAAATGAGAAGATATTCGCGAAAATTTTAATGGAGCTTTGAGAAAGGCCCGTTTCAAACTATTTCCTGATTCATCCCAATAACTTCCGATACTATCCTGTTCGAAATAGAATGCATGGAAATTTTTGCCTCCGCTAATAAATTCAGCAGCATAAATCCGGCCTATTTCAACAAAAGTGGTATCAATATATACTTCATCATAAACAACAGTGAATTTATCTCCTTTTTGAAGTCCGAAAAAATCAATTGTCCATGCAAAAATATCAGACAAATTAAGCGCCAGCATTGGAGATATATTATTCTCTACCGTTGCATTCCATAATGAGGATGTTATTTCAACATGACTACGCTTCCGATGAATCTCAGTCGGCTTCTTTCCATGATAAACACGAAATGAATCAATAAAACAGAATACACAATAATCTATTGGATTTTTCTCATAAACAAAATAATCCAAAACCCGGCTGGTATCTTTTTCCGTATAAAATGCTTTACATTTATTTCCGGCTCGAACAGTCCGGACATCAAAATCATCTTGGCATAAAGCTCCTACTGAAGCGACATCTGCTTTCGTTGCTCCTAATTTATACAAGATATCCGAAAGATAAGTATTCGGTTGGACAATTAACTCTTCAATGAGAAATGAATCAACAGGCAAACCATATTCTAACACCGGTGGCGGTGGTGAAATTTCAATATGATTTTCTATATCCTTATTTTGAAAGAAATGATAATACGACAGACAAATAACAACAATGATAGCAGCAATTACAGTAACTGCAATAGGACCTTTTGTGTTTCTCATAAACGCAAAGATAATTTTTTTTCAATAAATCCGAAAGAAAATTTGGCTTAGATGCAAATATTATCTTATTTTTGTTAGCATGTTTAAACGATTTGCTATCCTATTAATTTTATTATGCTCCACCTCCGTTTATTCCCAAAAAGTGGGATTGGTATTGAGCGGCGGAGGGGCTAAAGGAGCTGTACACATTGGAGTAATCAAAGCGCTGGAAGAAAACGGCATTCCCATCGATTATGTAGCAGGCACTTCCGTCGGAGCTATTGTAGGTAGTTTATATGCTATGGGATACACACCGGAAGAGATGTTAGAGCTTTTTCTGTCAGACGAATTTCACTACTGGCAAACAGGAAAGGTGGAGGAAAATTTCTTTTACTACTTCAGAAAACCTTCAGACACTCCTGAATTTACCCGATTCATGGTTAATATCAAGGATTCTGTTGACTTAAAATCGGTGATCATGCCAAAGAGTCTCATCAATCCGATTCAGATGAACCAGGCTTTTGTGCAATTATTTGCTCCTGCAAATGCCTATTGCAAAAACAATTTTGACAATTTATTCATTCCCTTTTTATGTATTGCATCCGACACATATAATAAAAAAGCAATTGTACTTCGCCAGGGAGATCTTGGAGATGCGGTAAGAGCATCCATGACTTTTCCTTTCTTTTTCAAACCCATACAAAAAGATAGTATTCCTCTTTTTGACGGAGGTATCTACGATAATTTTCCGGTTGGAGAAATGAAAGAAGCTTTCCACCCTGATTTCATCATTGGAAGTTCTGTTGCCGGTTCTTCTAAGAAAAGGCCATTCGAAGAATCTATATATGAACAGATTGAAGGAATGATCATGCAACGTACCCAATATTCCGTTGCCCCGGAAGATGGGATTATCATGAAATTTCAACTGGAGAATGTTAGTCTGCTTGACTTCAATAAGTCCCAAGAACTTTATGAGATGGGATATAAAAGAGGATTGGAAATGGCTGACTCCATCAAAGAACGAATTTCCAGACGAGAAAATCTTTCTGAACTGGAGGAGAAACGAAAAAATTTCAAATCGAAGTTACCTCGGCTTGTATTCAGGTATGTTCATATAACAGGTATTAACGAATCTCAAAAAGTGTATGTAGAAAGTCAAATCCGAAGAAAAGAGGACGGCACATTCAACATGCACGATTTCAAAATGGCTTACTTCCGTTTGCTGGCTGATTCTAAAATTAAAGAAATTATTCCTCATGCAATATACAATCCGGACAATAATACTTTCGATCTACATCTGGATGTCCAGGTTAACAATGAACTGATGGTTGCATTTGGAGGAAATATTTCTTCCACCAATGCCAATCAACTTTACCTGGGCCTGGGATACCAAAGTTTAACGGAATATTCATTAAATGTCAATCTGGATATGCAGGTGGGGAATTCTTATAATGGAGTTGCATTACATGGCCGCTTGGAATTACCGGAAAAATTCCCTCTTTACCTGACAGGTACTATAGCTCATAATTTCAGAAAATATTACGAAAGTGATAAACTATTCATCGACACCGAATTATCCACATTTATCCAGCAGCGGGAAACTTTCGGAAGATTAGGAGTAGGACTACCTTTCATGTCAAAAGCCAAAGTAGAACTTCTTTTAGGATATGGCTCTCTGGAAGACAGATATTATCAAAGTAATCTGGAATCGTACTACAACACTAAATTTGAAAAGAGTAAATATTCATTGTTTCAGATAAGTACATCCATCAAGAAAAACACTTTCGACACCAAGCAATACCCAATATTGGGACAGGAACATTTTTTCATAGCCGATTTTATATCCGGGGATGAAACGTTTACTCCTGCAGATCCTAAACTTTCCTCACAAAAAGGAACGTATCAATCCTGGGTACAACTAAAAGGAAGAATACATAATTATCATCAGGTGAGCCCCAAACTTAATTTGGGATATATTTATGAAGTTGTAGTATCAAGCAAAAATCTGTTAAGTAACTATACAGCATCAGTACTTCAAGCGCCAGGCTTCACACCCACTCCACACAGTAAACTTGTTTTTAACGAAGCCTTCCATGCAAACCAATACTTTGCTGCAGGAATAACTCCTATCTGGAAATTGAGTTCCATAGTTCATCTTCGAGGGGATTTTGATACCTTCCTTCCTATGTACCCCATTAACAGGATCGAAAAGGGAAACGCTTCTTATGGTAAGTTATTCAGCAAAACTTCTTATATGGGCGAGCTATCCCTGGTAATACGTCTTCCTTTTATGTCAATCGGATTCTATGGTAATTACTATAATTTTCCGAAAAACAACTGGAATTTTGGTCTGAATATGGGTTACTTAATCTTTGGTCCAAAGTTTATTCAATAAAAATGCGCGAAGTGTTGCAAAATCCAAATATATTCCCTACCTTTGCACCGCAAAAGAAAAATAATGGACTGGCTCTGTAGCTCAACTGAATAGAGCATCTGACTACGGATCAGAAGGTTACAGGTTTGAATCCTGTCAGAGTCACAAGAAAATCAGGCAGTTACGATAAAAAGTAATTGCCTTTTTTGTTTTGTTGCATCAACTTGCATTTATTACAGTTGTTTGAGGAAATCTCCATTCTTAAATACAGGAGCCATGTATTTTTCTCCTTTTGTTTTGGCCAGGTGGTTCAATGGCTTCCCTATCCAAAGCCTCCCTCCGGGCTTTAATCCGCATTTCCTGTACTGCTTCAAAGAGTTCTCTGATCAGCTTACAGCTGACAGCAGGATTATCGATGTAATCCTTAAAAAAAAGACGCAAATTCTTGCGTCATTCGAGTTCCATCGGCTACAATTTGAAAGTCTCAATTACATATTCCCCGGATCTTTATTGATCCATCTTCGCCTGCGCAGATTCAATAATAAGCGTTTGCCCCGAACGGAAAGTCATTGACCAGAACGTTAGGATAAAATCCTTTACTCTCTAATTTGACTGGAGTGCCTTCTGTGTTGATATTGTTTTGTTCTTCCAGGTAAATAATAATCTCTCCCTGATGCTCTTGAACGTCTTTAATCTCAAAATATTCTAACAAGCCCGAAGGCAACAATAAACTATAACCATCTTTCTGCATAATACTTCTTTTTTTTGCAAAGATAAAGTTATAATTTATCCCCTCAACTTTTTACGCTGATCCCATAAATCGCATAAATTTTCGGATAAAATTTCTTTAAAATAAAAAGACCTCATCAGGTTTCTCTGACGAGGTCTTTTGGAATAAAACGGCAGCTACCTACTCTCCCACTTTCACGCAGTACCATCGGCGCAATCGGGCTTAACTTCTCTGTTCGGAATGGGAAGAGGTGGAACCCC
>JAVBUX010000296.1:0-2897 GCA_031554915.1 Bacteroidales bacterium
AACCAGGATATGCTGTCTGTTATAAAGAGTTTTGATGAAAAAGGTAAAATGCAGGTTGGACATTGCGCAGCAGCGTTATTGTATGATAATCTGGGTGTTGGTGCCGGCCGGAAAGTTGCGTTACACCCATATATCAAATCAGTAGTGAGGAATTGTATCGGTACGGACGACCAATTTGTTATTGACGGGAATCTTTATACCGCTCAGACGGAGAATGCAATTCAGTCCTTAATTCCTGATCTTCTGAAAGTATTGAAATAAATAAATTATTCCATTGAGGCTGTAATCATCGCAACTTAGGCTGGCTATAGCACACAGAGGACGTGTCTGTTGGATGAACTGGGCAAAATTTTGGTTTTCTCCTTAAATTTTTATTTTATCTTTGTGATTGAATAAAATAATGTTGTGTATGAAAATAAAA
This sequence comes from Bacteroidales bacterium, assembly GCA_031554915.1. GTDB lineage: Bacteria > Bacteroidota > Bacteroidia > Bacteroidales > Azobacteroidaceae > BNXB01. Next base: position 422 of record JAVBUX010000296.1, read on the forward strand.
GCTACAGGTTCTCTGCTCATTTGTTTGTTATTAATTAATTCTTCTTTATTTGCAGAAGACATCTCTATAAAAATAATCAAAAAATACTTGAACTTCCCTGTTTCACATAAGCAGGAAAGAAGAAAGATGACGTTTACAGTTGATGGAAAACCTGATTTATCGGTTGTTATTCGTCTTGCGGAAAATGAACCTGATTATTGGGTATTCAAAGATGTTTCTGATCTCAAAGGAAAAGTCATAAAGATTAGTTATGAAGGTAATAGCCCGGGATTGAGTAAAATCTATCAGGATGATGTGTTTGCCGGTCAGGATAGCTTATATAAAGAAAAAAACCGTCCTCAATTTCACTTTACGACTCGTCGGGGCTGGGTAAACGATCCGAATGGTTTGATTTATTATGGTGGAGAATATCATTTGTTTTACCAGCATAATCCTTATGAGCGAGATTGGGAAAATATGCACTGGGGGCATGCCATAAGCAAGGATTTGATTCATTGGGAGGAGCTTAACGATGCATTATATCCGGATCAGCTGGGAGGAATGTTTTCCGGTTCGGCCGTTATCGACTATAATAATACTGCCGGATTTAACAAAGGAAAAGAGCCTGCTATGGTTGCTTTTTATACGGCAGCCAGCTCTGACAGGCAGGTACAATGCTTTGCATATAGTTTTGACAAAGGAAGAACTTTTACAAAATACACAGGGAATCCGGTTGTAAATTCGAAGGAAAAATGGAATAGTGTGGATACCCGCGATCCGAAGGTCTTTTGGTATAAGCCAGGAAACCATTGGGTTATGGCGCTTAATGAACGGGATGGCCATTCTATTTATACTTCAAAAGATCTGAAAAATTGGAATTTTGAAAGTCATGTAACCGGTTTTTGGGAATGCCCCGAATTATTTGAACTCCCGGTAAATGGAGATCCCAATAATACCAAATGGGTAATGTATGGGGCCTCTGGTACATATATGCTGGGCTCATTTAATGGAAAAGTATTCACTCCGGAATCGGGAAAATATTTATATACAACGGGCTCTATTTACGCCGCTCAAACATTTACAAATCTTCCTAACGGACGGCGGGTGCAGATCGGGTGGGGTAGAATATCTCATTCGGGAATGCCTTTCAATGGAATGATGTTACTTCCTACAGAGCTTACTCTTCGTGAGACAAAAAATGGTCCACGACTATTTAATGTCCCGATAAAAGAAACGGAACAATTATTTGAATCGGTGGGTAAATGGAACTCCCTGACTTCCAAAGCTGCAAACTCTGAAATGGAACGGTTTTATAATGCGGATTGTCTGAGAATCAAGGCAACAATGAAATTGTCTCATGCAACGAATGCCGGTTTTAATCTCTTCGGACAACGGATTTTGGACTACGATCTGAATCCGAATACTGTAAATGGCGTTTTTTATTCGCCTCAGGATATGACAAGCATGGAAATATCAGCCGATATATACATTGACAGGACTTCTATCGAAGTATTTATTGACGGAGGCGCTTATTCCTATTCTATGGAACGGCGACCAGACCCCAATAATAAAGAAGGATTTCATTTTTGGGGAAATCGTATCGATGTGAAAAATCTGGAAATTTTCAAAGTGAAATCTATTTGGTAAGCGAAAAATTTCGAAGTTTTTTTAGATAATCTTTAGACGCATCAATGACAATCAATACCTGATCATTGTCGCTCATGCCATATTGGAAAGATTCCATTTTATTGTCAAATTCTCCGATATATTTCAATTGTCCGTCTTTTGGACTATACCACCATGCAGCTTTTTTATTGCCGTCGATTTTAGTCAAATCGATTTGCATAGGTCGTCCGGTATAGTTGTAAAGAAGTAGATAGTCTTTTGTTTCCGTATGTGTGCCCGAAAGATCCTGCAAATACATACCAATACGCATAACGTCGTACATCATGATCTTGCCAGCGAGGTTCGGCCGGATCGTGTAAGCCTTGGGGAATACTTTCGTAACTGGGTTCTGCATCAAGAATGGGTTTTATTATTTTTTTTGCATAATTATCTTCTACATAACGCCAGTTGTCTTCCTCTGTGCTTTCTTTTGTTGTATGATCCCCATCGCCTTTGAGTTGCCCATAACGTCGGTGCCCGCTTTGAAACATATTGAAATCAAGCCATTCAGCCTCATTGAACCAGGTTGCGGAAGATGTGCGTCCAAATGGATGGAAAGTCATCAAATGATTTTTATCGATCTTCTTGATTGTGTTGGCCAGTGTTTCCCATACTTCGGTTTTTGTATCTCCGCGAGTATCCCCTCCTATGATCCAGATAATATTAGGAGAGTTTTTATATCAGTCTGCAAGAAACTTTCCATAAAGCCAAGCTTGTTGTTTATTCATCAGGCCGGCTTTAACCAGTCCTCCCCAAATACAAACCATACCAACATAAATTCCTTTACGCTCGGCTGTTTTGAGTTTCTCCCAGCCAGAAAAAGGGAGACCCA
>JAVBUX010000099.1:0-4006 GCA_031554915.1 Bacteroidales bacterium
TGAAACAATAGATAAAAGAGGGCTTTCAAGATATAAAATTGCGTTAGACACAAAAATAACTGAGGCTACTTTATCTAACTATTGTAATGGAAAAGGAAAACCAAGCCCTTCTATTGTCAAACAATTGGCAGATTATCTGAAAGTTAACTACAACTGGCTTTTGAGCGGCGAAGGAGAAAGTGATATTCCTTTTGACGAAAACAAAGTTCAGGATCCTACAGCGAATTATAGAACGAGAAAGAAAAAATATTCTAAAAACGACCTCAACAGTATTATCGAGTACTTTGAGAAACAATTAGCAACCAAAGACTCGATAATCAATAATTATCATGAAGACTTTTCTGCAAAAATGACCTGCATCGAAGAAAAATTAGATTTACTGATAAAGTCACTGACACTAGGAAAAAAATAAAAAAATCCATACTTTTGTCCTTCGAAAATTACAAAACATCTTTTCCATGGACAATAAATTACAAATTTACAATACATTAGACCGCAAAAAAGAACTTTTCACTCCCTTGCATCCACCCTTGGTCGGATTGTATGTTTGTGGCCCGACAGTTTACGGAGATCCGCATTTGGGACATGCCCGTCCTGCAATAACATTCGATATATTGTTTCGTTACCTTTCGCATCTCGGTTATAAAGTCCGTTATGTAAGGAATATTACCGATGTTGGTCATCTGGAAAACGATGCCGATGCCGGAGAAGATAAAGTTGCAAAAAAAGCCCGGCTGGAACAATTGGAACCAATGGAGGTGGTGCAATATTATCTCAATCGCTACCACAAAGCAATGGAGGCTCTGAATGTACTTCCTCCAAGTATAGAACCTCATGCAAGCGGACATATCATTGAACAAATTCAATTGGTAAAAGATATTCTGGATAAGGGTTTCGCGTATGAAAGTCAGGGTTCTGTTTATTTCGATGTTCCGAAATACAACAAAGAACATAAATATGGTATCCTTTCAGGAAGAAATATAGAAGACATGCTGAATACTACCCGCGAACTCGACGGACAGGAAGAAAAACGTAATTCCGTGGACTTTGCACTGTGGAAAAAAGCATCTCCCGAGCACATCATGCATTGGCCATCCCCCTGGAGCGAAGGCTTCCCAGGCTGGCACTTAGAATGTACGGCAATGGGCAAAAAATACCTCGGGGAAGCTTTTGATATTCACGGAGGAGGAATGGACCTGGTTTTTCCGCATCATGAATGTGAAATAGCTCAATCGGTAGCCTCTACAGGACATGAAGGGGTACGTTACTGGATGCATAACAACATGATTACCATCAAAGGGCAAAAAATGGGAAAATCACTTGGAAATTTCATCAATTTGGAAGAATTTTTCACAGGGAATCACCCAATACTCACTCAGCCATACGCACCAATGGTGATCCGGTTTTTTATTTTGCAAGCTCACTATCGTAGTACCGTAGATTTTAGCAATGAAGCACTTCAGGCGTCTGAAAAAGGATTGTCCAGATTAATGGAAACTTACGATAATATCGGACGACTGGAAGCAAAGCAAAACGGTGAAAATGCCGAAATTAAAGCATTGGAAGCCAAATGCTACGAAGCAATGAATGATGACTTGAATACTCCGATTGTAATTTCAAACCTTTTTGAGGCAACTCGTATTATCAACTCAGCTATTTCCGGACAACTAACCGTTTCCCAGAAAGATATAAACAATCTAAAGAAACTATTTGAAACTTTTCTTTTTGATTTGATGGGTATCAAAGATGAAATGAAAGACGGAAATGCATCGTACGAATCATTTGCAAAAGCTATCGATATGTTACTCGATATGCGTCAACAAGCTAAACTGAACAAAGACTGGGCAACTTCCGATAAAATCCGGAACGAACTGACAGCCCTTGGTTTTGAAATCAAGGACACCAAGGATGGCTTTGAATGGAAATTGAATAAATAAATGTTTCAACCGGAAATACAACTTACAGCCGACGGCTCTCACACTCTTTTCCTCGCGGAAATGGATGAACACTACCAGTCTGTAAACGGAGCTCTCCAGGAGTCAATACATGTATTTATCGATGCGGGATTGAGACAATGCAATAAAAAATCAATCCGGATTCTGGAACTCGGTTTTGGAACCGGATTGAATGCTTTTCTAAGCTGCCTGGAAGCAGAAAAAACGGGACTTCAAATTCACTATACCGGACTTGAAAAATATCCTCTCCCCATTGAATTGATTCGAAAACTGAATTACTCGGAACAATATCCGGAAGATAAAAATGAAACCTTCCTGAAAATTCATCAATCTGACTGGAATATTCCTCAGGAAATCACGGAAAACTTCACCATTGAAAAAATCAATATAGATTTTTCCAACTATGATTTTCCCGAAAAGTATGATGTAGTCTATTATGATGCATTTGCCCCAGATAAACAAACAAATGTATGGTCGCAGGAAATATTTAACAAATTATTTTCCAGCATGAATACTGACGGGATACTAACTACTTATTGCGCCAAGGGAAGTGTCCGTAGAATGATGAAAGAAGCAGGATTTGAAGTCGAAAGGATACCAGGACCTCCAGGAAAGAGACAAATGCTCAGAGCAAAAATAACACTTGCCATACATACATCCCTATAAAAAACAGGATGAAAACAATAAGCGTCCAGGACGTTATTTTTCGGGTAGAAATAGTAAAAAAATGAGATATCATAAAGGTTACTGGAATATACACCAACAATATCCAACTGGCTTTTATCTCGCTTTGAAATACTAAAAGTATAGCCAGACAAACCGACATTAAATAAAGGAATTTCAAATAAGTTCCTGTTCGTATTTTTTCAGAGAGTCCGGATAAAAAAATATTAATCCCAGACATAAAAAATAAAATGGACACAAAACTATAAACCACTATATCCTGAATACTCAAGCTAAATGAATGTAATCCAAAAAGATACCTATAATCAGAGAAGACACTAACAAAAGATTCAATTTTTTCAATATAGACATACCAAATAAACGCAAAGAGAGAAACCGTCATTACTCCTAATATAGAAGCAAAAAAAGTCTTAAAATTCAAACTTTGAAACCGATAAAAACCATACCAAAACAAGGGGAGTAAACACAATAACGGAGGACAAACCAAACTACACAAACTCAATACCAGACCTATATTCAAAGCATTTTTTTGAGAATCAGGCTTCTGATACGATTCAAACAGGAAAACCAGGCAAATCAGAGTTCCTGCAGCAGCAAGGCTTCCTTTCCATTCGGTATATAATAAAGGATACGCCCCTATTATTAACAAATAGAATATAGCGGGAAGCATCGTTCGACTACGTATGATCGTATAAGCATAGTTTACCTGAAGTAAAGCGATTGCAATGCCAACCTGTAACAACAAAGCTCCCCAAAAGCTAACATTACTCAAATCCGGATGGGTAATCAGTCTCATAACAATCACCAAAATAATGAATATTATGACTGTAAACCTTCCGGATATCAGAGTTGTATGTATCTGCTTTAAATTCATTCTTAATGTTAAAGATCAAAACCAATATCCGAACGGAAATATTTTCCTTCGAATTCTATTCTTTTTGCATTGTCAAATGAATTCTTTAATGCCTCCTCTTTGGTCTTTCCAAATGAACTAACTGCAATAACCCGTCCTCCATTAGTTAAGAGCTCTTCATTTTCGGCTTTAGTTCCTGCATGGAATGTGAGGCTTCCTTTCACTTTATCCAAGTTTGTGATAACTTTTCCCTTTTCATAATCTCCTGGATATCCACCGGAGACAAGCATCACTGTTGTCGCAAAACGTTCATCGGTAAGCATATTTTTACTACCTAAATTACCTTTGGCAACTCCTTCCAACAGATCAACCAGATCCGACTTGATTCTCAGCCTGACGACTTCAGTTTCCGGATCACCCATACGACAATTAGACTCAATAACCATCGGTTCGCCGTCAACTTTAATCAAACCTATGAATCTAAAGCCTTTATATTCGATTTTTTCAGACTTCA
>JAVBUX010000117.1:0-3243 GCA_031554915.1 Bacteroidales bacterium
AATGGGAATTTTACCTCCGGCGATTTTTGTTATGTTAGTCTTGATGACACTTGTTACTACCGTGATGACCGGGCCATTAATGAACCTGATCGAATATTGTTACAGGAAGGAAACGAAGGAAACAGGCTCTTTTGGGAAAATATCGAATAAGTTTCGTGTTCTACTTTCTTTTGGAAGGGCCGGAAGCGGACAAATACTATTGGACGTGGCGGAACAGGTGTTTTCTCATGGAAAAAAACCATTGGACGTTACAGCTTTACACCTTACTGTGGGAACTGAGATCAACCCGATGCATTTGGAAAATTTTGAAGAACTTAGTTTTGAACCGATATTGGAAGAAGCAAAATCTTTGGAAATGAATATTCAAACGAGATATGAAATTACAAATGATGCAGGACAGGATATTGTAAATATAGCTAATCATGATGGATATGATTTTCTTTTGGTTGGAGCCGGAATTTCAATGTCCGATATTCCGGAAGATATTGATGCCGTACGTCATCGTCAAATTTATTATGAGCGATATTTTTCTAAATTGGGGGCTTCCCAATCGTTGTTTTATCCAGGAGACTTATTGAAAGACAAAACTCATTTTTTTATAGAGCAGACGCAAATTTCGGTAGGAATATTCGTAAACCGGGAATTTGAGAAAGCAGATAAAGTAATTGTTCTTCTCGAAAGTGCAAAGGATATTTTTCTGCTTGAATATGCTCAAAATCTGATTCTTTCGAATGATGCTGTAATCTGTTTGCATGAGTTGGGAAATGAAATTGCAAAAAATAAGGCTTCGGATAGTAAAGTCAGAGAGTTTTTGGTTTCGAATAAAAATACTTCGATGGTTAGTTTACCAAGTCTGTCGAGTGATATCCTTATGAAAAATAATTTTATGTTAATTAGTTATGATTCGTGGATGAATATTTTTGACAAGGAAAAGGATTCGTTGCAGGTAATGCCTTCAACATTGATTGTTAGCCAGGGAAGGGAAAAGGTTGATGGTTTAATGGAATTAGGAGGAGGATTATGAAACGTTTGTATTTGATAATTATTTGTTTATTAATAGCAGGGAGTTCAAATGCAATTACGTTTAAAGTACTGCAATTCAATATTTGGCAGGAAGGAACTGTTGTGGAAGGAGGATATGAAGCCATAGCTCAGCAAATTATAGATTCTAAAGCTGATTTAATTGCATTTAGCGAAGTCCGGAATTATAAGAATACCCGGTTTTGTGACCGTATCGTACAGTCTCTCAAAGATAGGGGAGAGACGTTTCATTCTTTTTTTACTTATGATTCAGGGATATTGTCCCGTTTCCCAATAACAGACAGTATGACTGTTTTTCCGTTGAAAGATGATCATGGTAGCATTTATAAAGCCGTGGTAAAGATTGAAAAATGTGAGGTTGCTTTTTATACTGCTCATTTGGATTATTTGAATTGTACTTATTATGATATAAAAGGATATAGTGGAAAAGACTGGAAGAAACGTCCGCCGATGACTGATTTGGATAGTATTATGGCTGATAATATCTCGTCTTTGCGTGATGATGCTATTCGTAATTTCATTGAAGAATCAGCAAAAGATCGGAAAAAAGGACGCATTGTTATTATAGGAGGCGATTTTAACGAACCGTCTCACTTAGATTGGACCGAATCTACTAAAAAATTGTATGATCATCAGGGGCTTATCGTTCCCTGGACAATAAGTATGACGATGCAAGTTGCTGGCTATAAAGATAGTTATCGTGTAAAATATCCTGATCCTGTGAAGAATCCGGGGATAACCTACCCTGCTGATTGTGCCGGTGCTCCAGTGAAAAAACTAACCTGGGCTCCGGAATCAGATGAGCGTGAACGAATTGATTTTATATATTATTCTCCGGATAAGAAATTGAAATTGAAAGATGCGGTTGTGTGGGGTCCTCAGGGCTCTATTTGTAGAAGTGAGAGAGTTCAGGAGACTGAACATACGAAAATAGGTTCAGGAGTTTGGCCTACAGACCACAAAGCTGTATTAGTAACATTTGAATTGAAATGAAGATAACTTTACTCCTTGTTGGAAAAACAGCTCAGGACTTTGTTCAAAAAGGTATGGATGAATTTTGTGGCCGCCTGAAACACTATATTCCTTTTGAATTGGAGATTATTCCGGATCTGAAAAATACAAAAAATCTTTCATTCGATCAGGTAAAAGAAAAAGAAGGAGAATCGATTCTAAAGAGTTTACAGGCAGGTGATTACCTTGTCTTATTAGATGAGCGAGGAAAAGAATTTACTTCCCTTAAATTTTCAGAATATTTAGAGAAAAAGATGCATACGGTATCCAAACGATTGGTTTTCCTGATAGGAGGTCCTTATGGTTTTTCTCAAAAGGTTTATGATACGGCACAAGAAAAGATCTCCTTATCAAAAATGACGTTTTCGCATCAGCTGATCCGTTTGATTTTTGTCGAGCAATTATATCGGGCGATGACAATTCTAAATAACGAACCTTATCATCACGAATGAAGATTATTTCAACTAAATAAAAAATGCGGGATTATCGAATAAAAGTCCCGCATTTTTGTACTATAGCATGTCTTTTCAGTCGTTTTCAAAGTGATACCTTACAAACAATTCCATTGCTTGATATTCAGCCATTCCCAGTTTGTCGTATTTCACAGCAGTTGCGATATTGCGTTCTTCAGCACGTTGCCAGAATTCGCGTGGATCAGTTCCCGGGAATAGTGGACGGTCTTTTTGAGACTGGTGTTTGAAGATTGCCATTCGTTTAATGCGGTTTTCTTCCGGACTTAATGGAACAGCCATTTCTACTTCTGAAACATCCCATTCCTGCCATGCACCACGATAGAGCCATAGACGGCAGTCGTCGAGCCATTCACGGCCTTTTAATTTTTTCAGAGCTTCAAGAATGCCGATAAAGCACACCCTGTGAGTACCATGAGGATCGGAAAGGTCACCTGCTGCAAAAATCTGGTGAGGTTTTACTTCGTCCAATAATTCGGCGATGATTCTGATATCTTCTTCTCCGATAGGTTGCTTTTTAACTGTTCCGGTTTCATAAAACGGCAAATCAAGGAAATGCGTTCTATCTTCCGGTATTCCGAGATAACGACAGGCAGATTTGGCTTCTCCACGGCGGATAGCTGCCTTGCAAGCTCCGATTTGAGGGAGATCGATCTGTCCGGCTTTTTTTGATTTGAAGAAATCCAGGGTTTCTTTATAAGCTGAGTTGGCTTTCTTTTCG
>JAVBUX010000263.1:0-5510 GCA_031554915.1 Bacteroidales bacterium
CAAAAGTCAATCCATCCATGATTACTTTATCTGCAATAAATGACATATAGGGAGGTTTAGAATTTATTGCGTGCAAATATACATGTTTTTTTTTATTAATTTGCCATTTCCGAAATGAATTTGATACGTACCAAACGAATTTCTTCCTCCGTATAAGTATTACCTAATTCTTCTATAGCCTCTTTCATTCCATCCGTTTCCGACTCCTTGAAGTAAAGATATATATCTTCGATATGTTCTTCGTCCATTACTTCTGTCAGGAAGTAATCAATACTGATTTTTGTCCCTGAATAGACGATAGCCTCTATCTCATCTAGCAGATCACTGAATTCCAAACCTTTAGTCACTGCAATATCATCCAAAGCGACCTTTCTATCGATACTTTGCACAATAAATACTTTAATTTTTGATTTGTTTGCTACTGTACGGACACGCAAATCTTCAGGACGCTCTATTTCATTTTCTACGACATGACGCTTGATCAATTCCACGAATTCCATCCCATAGCGTTTTGCTTTTCCTGCACCCACTCCCGGGATATTTTGCAATTCTTCAATTGTTACCGGATAAGTTGTAGCCATCGCTTCCAAAGACGGATCCTGGAATATTACATAAGGTGGAACATCCAGTTTTTTCGAAAGTTTCTTTCGCAAATCTTTCATGATAGAGTACAGTACCGGATCGACTGCACAAGAGGCACCGCCTCTCACCGGTGTTTCTTCTGCCGCATCTTCATCATCGAATTCATTATCTTTCGTTATTTTGAACGAAACCGGTTTTTCGAGATATTTTTTACCGGCAGGCGTTAATTTGAGCAAACCATAATTTTCGATATCCTTATCCAAATATCCGGCAATCATAGCCTGGCGAATCACTGTATTCCACGTCTTTTCATCTTCATCTGTTCCTGTTCCGAACATCTCCAATTCATGATGTTCATAAGAAATGATTTCAGATGTTTCTTTCCCTAACAGGATATTGATCACATGATCCGCTTTAAATTTATCTTTAAGTATAGATACGGTTTCCAATACCGTAATTAAGAGTTCTTTTGCTTCCACTTGTTTTTTAGGATTTAAACAATTATCACAATTTCCACAGTTATCTTCTGTATATTCTTCCCCAAAGTAATGCAGCAGTACTTTTCTTCTGCAAACTGAGGTTTCGGCATATGCTTTTGTTTCTTCCAGGAGTTGTTTTCCTATCTCCTGTTCGGAAATAGGTTTCCCCTGCATAAATTTTTCGAGTTTTTGAAGGTCTTTATTGACATAAAAAACAATACATTTTCCTTCTCCACCATCACGACCGGCTCTGCCTGTCTCCTGGTAATAACCTTCCAAACTTTTAGGGATGTCATAATGAATAACATAGCGCACGTCCGGTTTATCTATTCCCATTCCAAACGCTATAGTCGCAACAATAACATCTACTTTTTCCATCAGGAAAGAATCCTGATTGCCGGTACGCGTCTGCGAATCCATTCCGGCATGATATGGCAGGGCATTAATTCCATTTGTCTTAAGAATTTCGGCAAAATCTTCCACCTTTTTACGAGAAAGACAATATACTATACCAGATTTGCCTTGCTGACTCTTAATAAATTTAACAATATCCTTATCCACATCATTGGTCTTCTGCTTAACCTCATAATACAGATTGGAACGATTGAACGATGATTTAAAGACCGTAGCATCCATCATTCCGAGATTTTTCTGTATATCATGCTGTACTTTCGGAGTTGCGGTTGCTGTTAGCGCAATCACCGGTTTTCGTGCTATCTCATTAATTATCGGGCGTATCCTTCGGTATTCCGGACGAAAATCATGTCCCCACTCGGAGATACAATGAGCTTCATCAACGGCATAAAAAGACACATTCACCTGACGCAAGAACTCTATATTGTCTTCTTTTGTCAGAGATTCCGGTGCGACATACAGCAATTTTGTTTTACCGCAAAGAATATCCTCCTTAACCTGATCGATTGCGGTTTTATTAAGAGATGAATTTATGAAATGAGCTACACCATTACTTTCACTAAAGCTACGCATTGAATCAACCTGATTTTTCATCAAAGCTATCAACGGAGAAATCACAATGGCAGTTCCTTCCATCAGAAGAGAAGGTAATTGATAACATAAAGATTTACCTCCGCCCGTAGGCATCAGAACAAATGTATCTTTACCTTCCAAAACATTATGGATCACAGCTTCCTGATTTCCCTTAAATGTATCAAAGCCAAAATGTTTTTTGAGTTCTTCTGCTAAAAAATCTTTCTTTGCCATCTTGTTTTTCAATGATTGTAGTCTTTCATATATAACAAAGATATATCATTGATTCTAAAAATCACAACTTTTTTAAAATTATTTTTCCAAACACAGTGATATCAGGACTTTCAGGCGACACTCAACCGCTTAGTTTTCGATTTTTCAACTCTTTCCTGTGCATATTCCAGGGTTATATGCAACTTTTTCTCTTCGGTAGACGGATAGTGAAACATAGCATCAATCATAATATCTTCTGTGATCGACCGTAAGCCACGGGCTCCCAGCTTGAACTCAACCGCTTTGTCCACGATATAATCCAGGACCACAGGATCAAAAGTCAGTTCCACGTCATCCATTTCAAACATTTTGACGTATTGTTTAACAATAGAGTTCTTCGGTTCGGTCAGAATATTTCTCAACGTTTCACGATCCAAAGGGTTAAGATAAGTCAGAATCGGCAGACGACCGATAATCTCCGGTATTAGTCCGAATGATTTCAGATCCTGAGGAGCAATATATTGAAGTAGATTTTCTCTGTCAATATGGCTTTTCGCCTTTACTGCCGAATAACCGACAACTTGAGTATTCAGCCGCTGAGCTATTTTTTTCTCAATGCCATCGAACGCTCCACCACAAATAAAGAGAATATTTTTTGTGTCAACCGGAATCATTTTTTGATCAGGATGTTTACGACCTCCCTGAGGTGGAACATTCACTACCGAACCTTCCAGCAGCTTTAGTAAACCCTGCTGGACACCTTCCCCACTTACATCGCGTGTAATGGACGGATTATCGCTTTTCCTTGCTATTTTATCTATTTCATCTATAAAAACAATTCCTCTTTGTGCAGCATCCACGTCATAATCAGCTACTTGAAGAAGTCGGGTAAGAATACTTTCAATATCCTCCCCAACATAACCGGCCTCGGTCAAAACCGTTGCATCGACAATTGTGAACGGCACTTTCAGTAACCGCGCAATGGTCTTTGCTAATAATGTTTTTCCCGTACCAGTCGATCCAACCATGATGATATTCGACTTTTCAATCTCCACATCATCTTTTGCAACGCTCTGCATCAAGCGTTTATAATGATTGTAAACAGATACCGACAAATAACGCTTCGCATCATCCTGTCCTATAACATATTGATCGAGGAAATTTTTTATTTCCAAGGGTTTTGGCAATTCCTCTTTGGATATATTGAATTTGCCTGCCTTTTTTCCAGGTTTCATAGAATCCTGAACAATCATATAAGCCTGTTCCGCACAAGACTCACAGATATTACCGTTAATACCGGCAATCAATAAACTTGTCTCATTTTTAGGTCTTCCGCAAAAGCTGCAATGTTCGTTGTTGGATTTAGCCATATTTTATTTTTTCACCAGTATTTCATCGACCATTCCGTATTCTTTCGCTTCCTGAGAATTCATCCAGAAATCGCGATCCCCATCTTGCAATACTTTTTCGTATGGTTGACCGGAATGATCAGAAATAATAGTGTAAATTTCTTTTTTGATTTTTAAGATTTCACGAGCTGTGATTTCAATGTCAGAAGCCTGACCCTGAGCGCCTCCAAGAGGCTGATGGATCATTACACGTGAGTGTTTCAATGCCATCCGCTTTCCTTTTTCTCCTGCAACCAACAACACGGCAGCCATTGAAGCAGCCATACCGGTACAGATAGTAGAAACCTGACTGGAAATAAATTGCATGGTATCATAAATACCATATCCGGCATACACCGAACCTCCCGGAGAATTGATATAGATCGAAATATCTTTGCCTGGATCTGCCGTATCTAAGTATAGCAGCTGAGCCTGAATCGTGTTTGCTGTGTAATCGTCGATTGCTGTTCCCAGAAAAATAATACGATCCATCATCAAACGGGAAAAAACATCCAGTTGAGTAACATTCAATTGACGTTCTTCGAGAATATATGGATTTAAATATCCTCTTTCAGACTTAATATCAAAGTCTTTTACATATTGATCAAACGCAAGACCATTCATTCCCAGATGTTTGGTCGCAAATTTTCTAAAATCGTTCATAATTGTTTTATTCAAATAATTTTCTGAACTCATCCACTGTTACCTCTTTTGGTTCCAATGTGACAGACTCTTTAAGCCATCCGGTGAGTTTATCTTCAATTATTCTATCGATCAAATTCCGTACCGTTTCCTCTTTCTTAAGCATATCCTTGGCATAGTTCTCTAAAATATCGTCCGGAACACTTGGAATTCCATACTGAGCAAATTGTGCTTTCACAGCTCTTCTGGAGTATTCCATCAAATCTCCTTCGTCAACTTTAAGACCATTTTCCTTTACTAATTCTTCTTTAACCAAGTGAAATTCAAGATCTTCTATGATTTTTGGATAGTCAGTCTCAACCGACTCCAGTGTACGTTCTTGGTTAGATGCTACCAACCAACGTTTTAGGAAAGCATCCGGAAATTCAACCTTTCCTGCTTTTTTTGTTAATAATTTACGAGCATCAAGAAGAAATTTATAATCGCTGTCAGGTGCATACTGTACAGCGATCACTTCTCTGACTTTTTGTCTGAATTCTTCTTCCGTTTTGACAGTTCCGGCTTCAAATACCTTGTCAAATAATTCCTGATTTAATTCAGCCTCTTTATAACGAGTAATCTCCTGAATTTCGAAAGTGAAATCGCCGGTATGATCTTTAACCTCTTCTTTTTTTATTTTCATAAGAGAAGAAAGTTCCACTTCCGAACCTTCATAAGCTTTGAACGGATTAAATGTAATTACCGTATTCTTCTTAGCTCCCATGAATTTCTTCTGTTCAGCTTCTTCCTTCATATAAGAAGGCATCATTACTGCATTTTCAATATTGATACCGTTTTCTTTAGCTTGTCCGTTTTCATCTAATTCAACGAACAGACCTTTTACCATATCTTTACCTTCTACCTTTTTGGCTTCTGAATAGCTACCATAGTTAGCCTTGTAGTTCTCGATTTGTTTTTCAACCAATTCGTCATCAACCTTAATCGAATAGTATGGTAATTTATCTTTTTTTGTAACTTTCACTTTAAGTTCAGGAGCCAATCCCAAATCAAAAACAAATTCAAAATCCTCCTGGGTATCAAAATCAACTGGCTTTTGTTCGGTTTCATTTGGCAACGGTTCTCCTAAAATATTCAAATTATTATTACGAATGTATTCATATAGATTATTGGATACAACTTTATTTACTTGTTCAACCAATACCGATTTACCATACATTTT
>JAVBUX010000226.1:0-10222 GCA_031554915.1 Bacteroidales bacterium
GATGCTTCGTTAAACAATAAGTATAAATTTGACAATACCCGGACAATAAGAGAGAACATCAGGAAGGAATAAAAAGGCCCGGATATTCCTTTCGAAACGCGCACCTTCACCCACCTCTAAAACTGAAAATAAATAAACGGAACTATGCCGGAGCTTTTTACCTGCGTTACTATGAATATTACCAGTATTAAATAAAAAGCCTGCAAAAGCATTGGAGAATCAATAACAAATTGCTGCATCCGATTCTCAACACGCTTAGGAATAAAATGGGCAATATAACCTATTAATAACAATATGAAAACCTTATCATACCCAACCACAAACTGAAGAAATATTTCAGGGTGAAAATCCGTAAAGATTTGCTTTAAAACATCCAGCCCGACTGCCATAGAATCTGCCCGAAAGAAAATCCATCCGAAACAAACAAGATGAAACGTAACGATTACCCCTAAAACACGGCGAAAAGGATTCATCTCCGCACCCTCCTTTTTAAAACTGCTGAAATGATTCATCACCAATTTATGCACAGCTAATGAAACGCCATGAATGGCTCCCCAAAAAACAAAACGAAGCGATGCTCCATGCCATAAACCACCTAACAACATCGTTATTATCAGGTTGAGATACGTACGCAATTTCCCTTTCCGGTTACCTCCTAACGATATATATAAATAATCTTTTAACCAACTGGAAAGTGAGATATGCCAACGCCGCCAGAATTCAGTAATTGTTGCCGATTGATAAGGAGAATCAAAATTCACATTAAAACGGATTCCTAACAATAATGCAATACCGATTGCCATATCAGAATAACCTGAAAAATCACAATAAATTTGCAAAGCATACCCATAAATACCGAACAAATTTTCCAATCCGCTGTAAAGGCTTGGATTGTCAAAGATCCGGTCAACGAAATTGGTACTGATATAATCTGAGATAATGGCTTTTTTGAATAGTCCGGTGATAATGAGGAATATTCCGCGGCCAAACATTTCTTGGGTAATAATCAACGGACGTTCAATCTGAGGAAGGAAATCTTTAGCTCTCACAATGGGTCCTGCGACTAATTGGGGAAAAAACGATACAAAGAAAGCATAATCAAGGAATTTTTTGACGGGTTTTATATCTTTCCTGTAAATTTCGATTGTATAACTCATTGATTGAAAGGTGAAAAAAGAAATTCCAACCGGAAGGAATATATTCAATGGATTGAAAGGAGCTTGAACTAAATCGCACCACAATTGATAAAAGAAATTAGTGTATTTGAAGTAACATAATATTCCCAGGTTGAAAGATAAGCTTAAAACAAGGAGTAATTTTCTTCGGGTTTTTCCTTCGCTTTTATATATTTGATTGGCCAGTATATAATCGCAAATAGTTGCAATAAAAAGCAGAATGAAATAAATCCCACTGCTCTTGTAGTAAAAAAAATACGAAAACAACGTCACGTAAATCATACGTGCCTTTTTATTTCCTTGTAAAGGGACATACAAAAGTATAAATGCCAAAAACAAGAACAGGAAGAAGCCGCTGCTGAAGATCATCGGTGATTTAGGGTCATATTGAAATAATGACAGGATCTTATTTATATCAAAATCAAACATTAGTGATTGTGCTATTTTTCGTTATTTTCTGTATTTTTTCGGAATGCCTTGTACATGGCTTCAAAAAATAATTCACCTATAAATTCGTATCCATCCTGAGTGAGGTGTACTCCGTCTGTCCGGATTAGTTTATATTTTTTCCATGTCATGGCAGAGCCTTTGCCTCCTGTGATGGAGAATATGTCCCAATAAGCCAGTTGATGGTCTTTTGCATATTTTACGATTACATCCCTTGTTTTGACAATATTGGGATGAGGCTTTCTGTATTTTGAACTTCGGAAACGGTACCAGGTTTCTGTCGGAGTTGTCAGAAGGAAAACGGCTTCCGGATACTGTACCTGTATGTGCTTCATAGTCCGGTCAATACTATCATAAAAATTATCAGGATTAAAATTTTTGCTGTATGCTTCGTTTGTTCCAATGGAAATGATTATTAAAGAGTGTGTTAGCTATTTTATTTGTTGCATGAATAATGGGGAGGAGGCGTAATCCTCATAATGCGCTCCATTCATTCCAATGGCATGATAGAGGATTCCACTCTGACCATTCCGGAGATTAACACCATAGAATCTGGTTGGATCTATCCCTCCATTTTTCCATATACAATCGATAGTATTGACCAATGTATCAAGTTGAAAACGTTTTGAAAATGTTGTTTGATTTTTGATCGAGTATCGAATTGGAATAGAGTCAGAAATATCTAATGAAACTTGATTGGTGTCGTATAATACGGTAATATCATTAAAACTCCATCGATCCGGATTATATAAGTCTAAGGTTTCTATTTTCATGGAAGAAACAGAATCTTTGCAAGTTAAAACCACTCCGCCGATACCAGCCGGAAAATTCCCGGGTTTAATACATTTCACTGATTCCCACTGTTGAGGAGATGTAATTCTGTAGTTTCTTGGTTCATTGGTTTTTGCTAATTTTAATGGAGCAATGAATCCTCTGCCGGCATCTCCGAAAAAATCCTGGAACATTCGTCTGGTAATTCCGGTTTGGACGTCAGCCTGGATATGGGAATCTCCTATATGACAAATGGATACTACTTGGGAGTTGTCGTTTTTTAAGGCTTTTAGTTGATTGAAAAAAGGCGAAAGAGTATGTGCGCCGTCTGTCAATACATTTTCCGTTGCATTCGGAAATTTATATTGAAACATGCGGATAACCACACTGTCTTTTACATATCCGATATCACTGGACATCAGAGATGTGGACACTGTCAGCAGGAGTGTGGTGAACAGTATCTTTTCTCGGATGTAGTTCGAAATATTTTTCTTTCTCATTATATCGTTTGTTTTCGAATTCAAAAGTTTCAAATAATTTTCTAGCGAGCCAGCGCCCCCCGGCGAAAGTGAGGTGGGTATAATCTTTATTGGCCTTGGGAGGGCTTGAATTTGCCCATTCAACCATACTTCCTTCTCCTCCCATAGCCTGAAATAAGTTCCAGAATACGATTCCAGAATCGGAACAGGCCCTACGTTGAGAGGTTACAAATGATTTGACGGCAGGCATGGAAACATATTCCCCTTCTTTTTTCATACTTCTGTCGGATACACTCAGCAATAGGAATGATGCATTTGGGAAGCATTTTTGCAGGTATTGTATTGTTTTTACCATTGCATCTCCGTACCACCTGAATCCTGTTTTTTCAGCTTCCATCGCATTTAGACCATATTCCAAAATAATCAAATCGTATCCGGCTAGTTGGGCGAATCGTTTCAAAACAGAAGATGAAATTCGTCCAAAGGCTGTTCCTGCAGTTCCTCTGACTGAAAAATTGTCCACAATAATACCAACCGTATCTTCGAGGGAAATTCCGTATGTGATCAGCCCGGAAGTGTCTGGAAATGAAAATTTTATGCTTCCTATTTTGTCACTTTGTACGTCTAGTCTTTCAACCTGGCCAGTTGCTTTCAACGAAGCTGTATTAAAACCGTATTGATTGATACTATATCTTACAATGGACTCATAACCAGGTTGTAAAGTGTAGAATAAGCTGGCCAAGGTACAGCTGTCGGATTTTTCTTTTTGTTTTGGCAGACCCACAGAGGTCCAGTTTTCTTCTCCTTTGGGAATAAAAGCATGTCCTGAGATTCCAAGAGGTGGGGTATGTGAGGTGTCAATAATTGAATAGTCTTGCCATCCATGGTATTGATGTGATACAGACTTCCGGAATCCACTGACAGCAGAACTCATTGGGATTAGTCCAACTCCATGTCCTCCATATTTTTGTTGTAAAAGTTCGCGAAAGTCTCCGCAGAAAATATCTCCTTCAATGAAAGAGTCTCCGAAAAAGGCAACACGAACAGATGAATTGGACTCAATGGCTTGAAAAAAGGCATCCAGTCCATTTTGTTCCGGAGAAAAATCTTCAAAACCAGTCATATTTTCAGGCCATTCCGACAATACTAAAGGAGGGGGAGGGGGAGCGACAGTGGTGGTGTCTGCTTCTTCCATATTAATTGAGTCATTTTCAGGAGTTTGAATCTGTTCTTTTCGTATGTCGGAAAGAATGTCCATCTGCTTCAAATGATAATTTTCAAGAAAATCCTCAGGAATGAAATTCAATGATAATAACATTCCGATTACCAATAGGAGAAAATAAATTGTATAGGACAGGTAATTCTTGGGCATTGTTGTTTTTTTTCGGTGCAAAGATAATTACTACATTGACATCCCGGGTCATTAGGTTCATTATTTATCAAAAAAAATATAACATTTTAATTTTTTTTTGATTTATTGTGAACCTTTTAGTGTAAACGGTGTTTTTATTCTAAAACAATTCACTCCGGGAGTAGGAATGAAATATTGATTTATTAATTTAAAATTATAAAAATCTATGAAAAGTAAATTTAAAATTGGACTTTTATCCGTTCTGTTTTTCGGATTAACATTCACTGCTTGTGAATCATATCCGGATTATGATGATTATGTGGATGAGCAATTGATCTCAGTGTCGGCGTACAGTAATAATGCTAACTTCTCTCAGTATAGTACTTATTCCATATCAGATACGGTTGCTATTGTTAATAATGGAGATATTACCAAAGTTTTGGTAACAGATACAAAATATCCATATATTCAAAAATATGCAAATCAGGTAAAGAAAAATATGGAAGAAGCCGGATATACATATAAGGCCGTTAATCCGGATTTGGGAGTAATGCTTTCGTTGGTTAAATCCACTAATACTTATGTAAGCTATCCTTGGTGGTGGTGGGAATATTGCTATTGGTTCTACTGGAGTTGTGGTTATTATCCGTTCTATCCGTATCCTTACCCTGTGGTTGTAGGAGGATATTCTGTTGGAGTTCTTGCGATGGATGTATTCGATGTTAAGAGTAAGGCTGATTCAAAAGTTTCGGCAGTCTGGACTGGAGTTGTAAGAGGTTTATATACGGGTAATCATTCGGATTCTGAAATTGAATCGGCAATTGATCAATGTTTTGAACAAACAGTTCCTTTCCAAAAATAATGATTTCCTAACTTTAAAAATTAAATAGATAGAAATATGAAAAAGATAGTCGTTATTGCATTCATTGCTTTGTTAGGAGTAACTGCAAATGTGCAAGCTCAGAAGAAACAGAATTATGATTTGGGATTGGATGTTGAGATGCCAATGGGTAGTTTTTCTGATTATGTTTCCAAAACCAGTTTCAGAGGGGGTGTTTTCTCCGGTAATGTTTTTGTTACCGATGCTTTTTCTTTGGGATTCAAGTTCGGATATAATTCATTCAGTGAGAATGTTCCTTCCCAAACTTATTATATGGAAACTGAAAAAGGTAATTATACAACAGCCGTAACAGCAGCTAGTTACAATTATTTGGTAAATGCTCCGATTTTAGTAGGTGGTTATTATCATTTTGTGACTGATGGACAGATTGAACCGTATATCGGCGTAGGCTTGGGAGTTAACTATATTACAGAAGAGACTTTAGTTCAGGATTTAAGTATTTATGACACCCAGTGGGCATTTGCCATGAATCCTGAAGTCGGATTGAGATATCAATTCAAAGAATCTCCTTTTGCCCTAAAGTTAAAGGCCGGTTATAACTTTAATATTAATGAATATAAAGTCTGGGGTCAAAAGTATTCTAATTTGCAGACTTTAAATATTGGATTATCCCTTAGTTGGACTGTAAAATAAGGTTTTCCTAAAATACAAAGAGAGCTGTCTGGTTTTTAAAAGAAATTCAGGCAGCTCTGTTTTTTTTTATACATATTTTTTGAAAATATTCAAATGGAAAGTAGTACCTTTGCGAGCTTAAAACAGGACCTCAATGGAGAGCAATACAGATACAAAACAATTAGCTTTGGATAAGCGTTATTTGCGGATGGCACGCATTTGGGCAGAAAATTCTTATTGTAAAAGAAGGCAGGTGGGAGCATTGATTGTGAAAGATAAGATGATTATATCTGACGGATATAATGGAACGCCTTCCGGTTTTGAGAATAATTGTGAAGATGACAACAATGCGACTAAGCCTTATGTTCTTCATGCAGAGGCAAATGCGATAACTAAAATAGCTTGTTCAAACAATAGTAGTAAAGATGCAACCTTGTATGTTACGGCGTCTCCTTGTATTGAATGTGCCAAACTGATTATTCAATCAGGGATCCGGCGTTTGGTTTATTCCGAAAAATATAGACTTGATGAAGGTATTAAGTTGTTAGAACGAGCAGGCATAGAGATTATTTTCATAAATATGGAGGTGTAAAAGATTCGGGTTGCCATGTCATCAAAAAAAGTATCGTGGGGTATATTAACCATTATTCTGTTAGCGTTAGTCATAGGGTTTGTCGTCGGAAATTATCTGGCACCACAAGCTTTGGGACGTCGTTTTTTTTTATCATCCGGAAATAAGATCAATGTTATTCTGGATATTATAGAAGAAGAATATGTTGATTCGGTCAACATGAAAGATATGGTTGAAGATGCAATTCCCAAGTTGGTTGGAGAGTTGGATCCTCATTCGGCTTATATCCCGGCCGATCGTTTGCAGGGAGCTAATGAAGAGTTGGAAGGTCGTTACGGAGGAATAGGGGCCGGTTTTGTTATTCAGGATGATACGATTATGGTTGTCAATGTTGTTCATGGTGGACCAGCGGAACAAGTTGGCATAGAGCCTGGGGATAGGTTGGTTTCTGTAGAGAAAATCTCCTATACAGGACAGGAAATGTCGCGTGATTCTGTTATTTCTACTTTGAGAGGCGAGGTTGGCTCTAAGGTGAAAATCGGGATTAAAAAACGTTTATCGGATGGAATCAAAGAATATGAAATTAGTCGGGGTGAGATTCCAGATAATACTGTTCTTGCCAGTTATGAAGTTTCTAAAGGTATAGGACTGATTAAAATAAGAAGATTTGCACGTACTACTTATGATGAATTTATTCAGGCTATGGCTAAGTTGTCGGCTGCCGGGTGTAATTCATTCGTTTTGGATTTACGTTCCAATACAGGTGGTATATTTGATATTGCGGTTAATATGGCCAATGACTTTCTTTCAAAAGGTCAGCTGATTGTTTATAAAGAAGGAAGAGCAATGTCCAGGGATGAGTCTATCGCTGATGGCTCAGGAACATTTCAAAAGAACCAACTAGTTGTTTTGATGGATGAAGTTTCTGCATCTGCCAGTGAGGTACTTGCTGGAGCAATACAGGATAATGACAGGGGATTGATCATTGGACGCAGATCGTATGGGAAGGGGCTGGTTCAAAAACCTGTAAACTTATCTGATGGCTCAGCTTTGAGACTTACAATTGCCAGGTATTATACCCCATCGGGAAGGTGTATTCAACGTAATTATGAGCTTGGAAAATCCGGAGATTACGAACAGGAATGGATCAACCGTTTCTATCATGGGGAAGCATTTTCTCAGGATAGTATTAAATTTGATGAAAATCTGAAATATTATACATCTGTAGGGCGCGTAGTCTATGGTGGCGGAGGTATTATGCCTGATATTTTTGTGCCGAGAGACACTATTGGCGTTACCTCTTATTATATGACCCTCGAAAACAATGATATTTTCTATAAATATGCATTCAAATATATTGATCAACGCCGGGAATACCTGAAACGATTTAAGGATCACGAATCATTGTATAACTATCTTGTAAAAGAACCTATTGTAGAGGGAATTGTTTCTTATGCAGAATCACAAGGAATTCGTCAGAAAGTTCATTTGATCAATATATCTTACCGTATTATTCAAAATCAGGCTATTGCCTATATTGTTGGAAATATATTCGGTAATGAATGGCTTTTTCCTATCATTATGAAACAAGATCCTGTCGTAGTCAAAGCAGTAGACGCCCTTAAAAAGGGAGAGGCTACTCCGGAAGCCATTTTTACAAGAGTGCAAGAACAGCAGGCGATTAACAATTGAAGATTTTTGCTATTGTTCTCTCTCCGGATATAACGCTTCCCACCATTCTGGTTGTTCTTTCAACCATTTGGCAAACCATGCATGAATAGTTTTATTCCATTCAATACGTTTTTGATAACCGTAGATTGCATGGTTTTCTCCGCTTACACGGACAAATTCGACTGTTTTTCCCAATAATTTCAAGGCATTATACATTTGGATACTTTCGCCGATAGGGACATTGGTGTCCACATCACCGTGGAGTAATAATAAAGGCGTTTTGATTTTATCAGCCTGAAACAATGGACTTTGTTCGACGTATAGTTTCGGGTTATTCCACGGAAAACTTCCGGCACTTGCTACAGCGCTATAAGCATAACCCCAGTAGCCTTCTCCCCAATAACTGGATAGAGCACTGATTCCGGCATGAGAAATGGCGGCGGCAAATATATCTGTTTGAGTTTGAAGATATTGTGTCATGAATCCTCCATAAGAGGCGCCGATACAACCGATTTTTGACCTGTCAACAAAAGAATGTTCATCACAGAAAAGTTTAGTTCCTTCAATGATTTCATCAGCAGTTGCTTTTCCCCAGGCATTTACGTGGCGGGCGGAAAATTCCTGTCCGAATCCTATTGTTCCGCTAGGCTGAAGAGTGTAAACAACGTAACCCAAAGCAGAATATGTTTGTAAAGGATAGGTGCTTTCAAATATGCGGGTAGTTGGAGTTGTTCCAGCATAGTAATATACAATCATCGGATATTTTTTATTCGGATCGAAATCGACCGGTAGATAGTAACGGCCTTTGATCTCGGTTCCATCGGAAGCCTTAAAATTCCAATCTTTTATCTCACTGAGTTTTAGCTCTGAAAGTTGTTCTGCGAAGGGATCGGATAGTAGTTGGGATTTTTTTGTTTTCAGATCATAGCAGTAAAGACGATAAGCATTGGAGCCGCTTTCTCCTCGGTACAGAGCTATCGCTGCAGATTTTGCAACCTGGAATCCTGATATCATATCTTCTTGCAGATTTAAACGTTCGTATTTTCCTGATTTAGGGTCATATACATAGATAGGTTTTCTATCTTCTTCATCTACAGAGAAGTAAATATTATTATCTATATCTGACCATTGTCCATAAGAAATACTCGGATTAAAATCTTTTGTAATTACTCTGACTTCCCGGTTTTTTGCATCCATTATAAATGCCTGATTATCATAAGTATTTGCAATTTGTCCAGCTTTAATATTCAATCCGATATTTCCAAAGGCTTCAGCATTTCCGTTGAGTATAATTTTTTGATAATCAGGAGAGTATGATGCTCCTGAAACGTTTGGATCGGTGGTGATTGTGTCAAAAGCAAGAGTTTGGAGATCCATTTCAAAAATACTACTGGTTCTTAATTTTCTCTGAGACAACTCTTCCTTGCTAGTCATAAACAATATTTTCTTACTATCCGGACGAATATCCATCAGGTATGATGTTGTATGTCCGAATGTAAGCTGCTGCATTTTTTGGTCTGCAAATCGATAGATATACATAGAATAGCGTCCCCTGAAAGATCCGGCGCGGTCGGAAGGTGAGAGATAGCGTTTAAGATCACCTTTGTCTGCCGGAATTTCTTCCACAATTCCGATGATCATGAAGTTATGATCGGGAGATATGGTGTATAAGTTATATTTTATTCCCCTGGCAATACAGGTTTCTTCCATTGAACCCGGATCCAGAGTGAAGAAATCTTTTTCCAGAACACCATCTTTAGTGTAAATTAACTTGTCTGCAGAGGGCATCCAGCGAGGATAAATACTTCCTTCAAACCGAGTGATCAAACGATTTGTTTTCAGTTCTTTCAATTCTGTATAGGTGTTGTTTTTTCCTCCAGGGAATACATTGTTATAATTTGCTAAAAAATACTTCCCTCCTGGAGAAAGGGAGCTGCCTGTAATGCGACATCCTTCAATGATGTCGTTGATACTCACTCTTCTTTTACCATCGACAGATGCCTGAAGCTGTGCTATGTTGTCTTTTTTTTCCGGTTTGATAATCGTCTTTAGTAAAGATTTGATAGTGTCAGTATTCCGGATGAGGCTTTTGATTGTGATTTTATACTGCTTGTAAGGTTCTAATGCAAGCTCGATATCAGTACTTCTTGATTTAGCCAGACTATCTTCGAAAGTTTCTTTCGATTTTTCTTTTTTATCATTGATATAAATCTCCTGCATCTCATTAGAAGTCACAGATATTTT
>JAVBUX010000029.1:0-4616 GCA_031554915.1 Bacteroidales bacterium
AAAATATTAAACTCTAAAAAATAACTCCATGTTTGCAAAAGAAACTTATACCAAACGTAGGGAAGAATTAAAAAAGAAGGTAAAATCCGGGATTATATTTCTTATGGGAAATGGAGAGGCTCCTCTCAATTATCCGGATAATGCATACTCTTTTCGCCAGGACAGTTCCTTCCTCTATTTCACAGGCCTGGACACTCCTGATTTATATTGTATTATCGACATAGACAATAATAATGAATATCTGTTTGGCAATGAACTTACAATCGATGATATCATCTGGATGGGTAATTTACCGTCTCTGAAAGAGAGAGCTGAATCCATTGGGATTAATACAGTCTTACCTGTTTCAGAATTAAACGGGATAATCAATGCTGCTTCAAAATCAGGAAAAAGTATTCAGTATCTGAAACCTTACAGATATCGCAACCAAATGATTTTGGGAGAACTACTGAATAAAAAAACAACAGAAATTCTTACAGACTACTCTCTGGAATTAACAAAAGCGATTATCGACCTGAGACTTATTAAAGAAGATTGCGAGCTGGTAGAAATGGAACTGGCTGGAGAAATAGGCTATCTGATGCACCTTACGGCAATGAAAATGTGCAAACCAGGTGTGTCCGAACGGGAAATAGCCGGAATAATTGAAGGAATCGCCATTTCCAAAGGAAGCAGAGTATCGTTCACAACTATACTCTCTCAAAATGGTCAAACACTCCACAACCATAATCATGATGGCATTTTACAAAGAGGTCGCCTGATGCTTACTGATGCCGGCGCAGAAAGTATTCAACACTATGCTTCTGATTTTACACGAACGGTAGCCGTTGGAGGTCAATATACTCCAAAACAGATCGAGATCCATAATATTGTTCTAAAAGCAATAAATACAGCAGAGGACTTGATTCGTCCCGACATACCGTACAGAGACATCCACCGTGAAGCATACCGTATTATCTTCGATGGGCTGAAAGATCTCGGGCTGACCAAAGGAAATACAGAAGATGCTTTGGAAAATGGTGCACCTGCACTCTTTATGCCTCATGGCTTAGGACATGCGTTGGGATTGGATACTCACGACATGGAAGATTTAGGAGAAAATTTTGTCGGTTATGACGATGAAATCCAACGCAGCACGATGTTTGGATACAAAAGCCTGCGCTTCGGCAGAAAATTAAAAGAACGACATGTAATAACCGTAGAACCGGGAATCTATTTCATTCCTCAATTAATTGAAAAATGGAAACAAGAAAAAATCAATACCGATTTTATTAATTTCGACAAACTCGAAAGCTATTATGACTTCGGAGGAATACGCCTGGAAGATGATGTAGTAGTAACTAAAGACGGATGTTTGCATCTTTATCAAAACAGACTTCCGATTACTATTGAAGAAATCGTTGAAACAATAAAAAGCTGATTATCTAAACAAAATACATCATAAAAAAACGGGGTTAATCGCAAATGATCAACCCCGTTTTTTAGTATTATAGATATTCTACTTTTGTATTTTCAATTGCTTTCTTTGTCTTCCGGCCTGGATTTCATAAGCAACAGGAGCTGCTACAAACAACGAAGACAATGTACCCATTACGACCCCGATAATCATTGCAAAAGAGAAACTACGAATAGCATCTCCTGCAAACAGGAAGATAATGATCAATACCACAAATGTACTGAAACAAGTATTGAATGTACGGTCTAACGTAGAATTCAAAGCCTGATTAAACATCTCGTATTTATCTTGTTTTGGATACAACTTGGAGTATTCACGCACACGGTCAAAGATAACCACCTTGTCATTCACCGAATAACCAAGAGCCGTCAAAATCGCCGCAATAAATGTCTGGTCAACCTCCAATGAGAATGGCAGTATTCCCCAGAAAATAGCATACATACCCAAAATAAATATAGCATCCTGAATCAGAGATACGATAGTACCCGCACTATAAGAAAGATCACGGAAACGAACCAAAATGTACAATCCGATACCGATTACAGCAAGAATTACAGCCCAGAAAGCGCCCTTCTTAATATCATCAGCAACACTTGGTCCTACCTTTTGTGAACTTTGGATATAATCTTTTGTAAATTGCTCATAAGTAGTACCCTCTTTCAACAATGGCTTCAGACTTTCGTATATTTTTCCTGTAATCTCTTCGTCAACACCTTCAGAGTTATCGTTAATCTTATAGTTAGTAGTAATACGAACCTGTTCAGATGTTCCAATAGTAATTACAGAAGGAACATGTTCCGGAAACTGAGGAGTCAACATTTCCTGAGCCTGAACAGTATTTACAGATTGATCAAAACGAACAATATAATTACGTCCACCGGTGAAGTCAATACCCTGATTCAAACCACGAGTAAATAAAACACCCAGACAGATAAGAGTTATTACAATTGTAACAACGTAAATCATCTTCAAATTTTTGAAGAAATTGATTGTCGGATTAACAAGGAAATTCTTAGTTAAACTAGTAGTAAATGTCAAATTCAAGAATTTTCCCTTACCCATTAGTGTTTCGAAAGTCAAACGTGTCAGGAATACTGCAGTAAAGAATGACGTGAAAATACCGATAATCAAAGTCGTTGCAAAACCTCTGATAGGACCTGTTCCGAAATAGAACAAGATAAAACCTGTCAAAATAGAAGTTAAGTTCGAGTCAACAATCGCAGAAAATGCTTTCTTGTAACCTTCTTCAACAGCAGCCTTAATCGATTTACCTCCACGCATTTCCTCTTTAATACGTTCAAAGATCAATACGTTGGCATCCACTGCTACAGCAAGAGCTAACACCAAACCGGCAATACCAGACAGAGTCAATACTGCCTGAAAAGAAGCAAGGATACCCAATGTAAAGAATAAGTTAAGTAACAGTGCTCCATTAGCAACCATAGCTGGTTTGAAGCCATAAACTATAATTAAGTACAACATCAAAGCCAACAAGGCAACTAAGAAAGAGATGAAACCCTTATTAATTGCTTCTTGTCCGAGTGATGGACCAACAACATCCTCTTGTACAATTTTTGCAGGAGCAGACATCTTTCCTGACTTCAAAACGTTAGCTAAGTCTTTTGCTTCTTCCGGAGTAAAATTACCCGTAATATTTGAACGGCCTCCTGTAATCTCTGTGTTTACGGTAGGTGCCGAATATACCTGGTTATCAAGAACTATAGCAATACTTCGGCCGATATTCTCTTTTGTCAGACGAGCCCATTGTTTTGAGCCTTCTGCATTCATAGCCATATTTACTTCTGCAGCTCCCGAATGTTGAGAGAATTCATCATTTGCATCAACCACAACATCACCTTCCAATGGAGCTTTTCCATCACGTGAAGTTACTTTCAATGCAACTAACTCAAAATATTGTTCTTTATCATCTTTAGCTTTAACCATCCAGCAAAATTTAGCCCGAGGGAACAAATCTTTTACTTGTTTCAAAGCCAAATACTGATCAACCTTATCCATATCTTTTTTCTCTACAAGACCTACAACAGGGCCTTGTATCGGTTGCTGTGGATTCATGTTTAGAATATGAAAAAGAGGATACTCTTTTTGGATAGCATCTTCTGTTTGATTTACAGTGGTGTCTTTTGCAGCAGCTTGTTCTTTGTCCAAATTTGCTAAAAGAGCTTCTGAATTTGAAATAGATTTGCCTGTAGTGTCGGTTTCTGCAACAGCAGAAGAATCTGCTGCAACAGAAGCTAGAGCTGATGAATCCGCCGGAGTAGTGGTAACAGAAGCCGAATCTGCCGAATTTTTTGTAACATCTCCTGAATTATTCAAATCCTTAATGATATTATTGGCAGCCAATAAAGCCTGATGCAGCTCTGATTCATTATATGTTTCCCAGAACTCAAGGTTTGCACTTCCCTGTAATAAAGTTCTCACACGAGCAGGCTCTTTAATACCCGGAAGTTCGATAGAAATACGTCCGGCTGTTTCCATTTTCTGGATATTCGGAGCAACCACACCAAAACGGTCGATACGAGTACGAAGCACATTGAATGAGTTGTCGATTGCACTATTCAATTCTTTACGTAAAACAGCAATAACCTGATCGTCTGTACTTTGTGAATTAATTTTATCTTTCATATCAAAAGTTCCGAAAACAGCCGATAAACGGGCTCCCGGATCCAACTTATGATACTCTTCTGCGAAAAGGGAAATAAAATCTTTCTGACTGGTAGCCTGACGAAGCTTAGCATTATCCAATGCCTGGTTGAACTTAGGATCAGTACTGTCTCCTGATAAAGATTTCAGCACATCTGCAACGCTGATCTCCATAATCACGTTCATACCACCCTTCAGGTCAAGACCCAAATTTAACTCCATTGAACGGCATTTCTTCAGGGAATAACCCAGCCAAACCTTTTCTGTAGATAATGAGTCAAGATAGTGACTCTCCAACTTAGGGTCGCCTCCTGCATAAGCTTCAGCCCGTTTGTAATAACGATTTGTCACTATTGTGAATGACAAATAAAACAAACAAACCAATGTTAGCAATACAGCGAAAACCTTTACAAATCCTTTGTTCTGCATTTGATTTTTATTTTATTTTTTGACATTAATTAGCTAAGTCTTTTTTTCAGCCTGCAAATATAGTTTTTTT
>JAVBUX010000236.1:0-7370 GCA_031554915.1 Bacteroidales bacterium
AAAACCCAAATAAGGGTTGGAACTTTTTACACGTAATAATGTATTTCAACTTTATCAACATGTTCAGCGGCTTTATTCAACACTTTAACTATTAGTTGTTTATTTGCAGGTCCTAAAGCCTGATACCAATCACTATTCTGATAATTTTGTCCGAAATTCGGAAGAACTTCAGCCAGTGGTATCCGTCCTTCTGTTTCATTATTAAGAAAGACTCGGCCAGATCCAACCCAAACTGAAATATTTCTTTCCGGCTTATTTGTAAAATGGAAAATATATCCCACACGAGGGGTAAGACTTGTAGCCGTGTTATCATCCTGCAACTCCTCAAAATGTGTCCATACTTTATTAAAATCCAATGAAAAAAAAACAGAACGAACTCCACCGGTAAGCATTGCTCCAAATCCATAAACATATCCGTCAAAATTGGCCTGAGTTCCAAAATTGACCGTTTTTTGAGCAATTGAACCGATATTTACATCTGTTTCGACCCAGGCTTTCCCAAATAAGCCATAAACATCAAGAAACGGAAGTGCCCAAAGATCTGCACGCATATTAAAATTCTTTACAGAAGCATTCACTCCACTAAATCCAACAACCTTATCCAGGTTAACCATTTCTTCATCATTCAATCCGACTGACAAATTGGAAATTGAAACATCCTGATTACCCACATAACCATTCAGCATAATGCCAATAGGATATGGCAATAAAAAACCTTTTGCTCCAAGTTTCTTTGCTCCAACAGGCAATGAATAAGGATTACTAAGTTCTTTTACCTCGTTATAAAGATCGCCTTGCTTAGAAATAATCTTAACGCCGGCATCTGTTTGGGAATATATAGAAAACGTTGACGCTAAAACAGCAAAAAAGAATAGAAAAGTTATTTTTTTCATGATTTCGACAAATTAGTCTGTTAGTTTATTTTAACTTAAAACCAAACTAAAGCTGATTTGTTCAGAAAAAAGAGAGATTTTTGAATTGAGAATTGAGAATTATTTTCAGATGCAAGCCCTTTCTCAATTCTCAATTTTCAATTATTTATAATCATTCCAATCAACCTGGCTCATATCACCAGTCTTATTAAAGACATTGTGGAAAGCGAAACAAGCTTGCAGGTTCTGAGGAGTATGACCTTTGATTCCCATATTCAGGTAATCATTCAGTAATTTTTTGTATTGAGGATGCACACAATTTTCGATAATACTTTCAGCCCGTTGTATAGGAGATAGTCCTCTTAAATCAGCAACACCACATTCAGTAATTAGAATCTTCACTGAGTGTTCGCTGTGATCTAGGTGAGATACCATTGGAACAATAGAGCTGATCTTTCCTCCTTTTGCAACAGAAGGGGTAGTAAAGATAGATAGATATGCATTGCGACAGAAATCGGCAGAACCACCGATACCATTCATCATTTTTGTCCCTACAACATGTGTTGAATTGATATTTCCAAAAATATCAGCTTCCAAAGCCGTATTAATTGCAATCAATCCCAGACGGCGAGCAACTTCAGGACTATTGGATATTTCCTGAGGGCGTAATACAATTCGTTCTTTAAAGAAATCCAAATTATTGTACATTTCATTCAAAGCTTCCGCACTCACAGTCAAAGAACAACCACTGGCAAATTTCACCCGGTTTTCCTTCATCAATTTGATGACTGAATCCTGAATTACCTCGGTATATACCTCAAATGCTGGAATATTTTGATTCGACCCCATTGCTCCCAACACTGCATTTGCAACATTTCCAACACCCGATTGAACTGGTAGGAAAGTCGCAGGAATACGTCCGGCTTTTATTTCGGCAGTAAGGAAATCCGAAACATTTCTTCCGATTTGGTCGGTCACTTCGTCTGTAGGAGTAAAACCTCCAATCTCATTAGGAAGGTTTGTTTCCACAATTCCGGCAATCTTTTTAGGATCCACTTTGATATATGAAACACCAATTCTATCGCTTGGTTTATAAACAGGAATTTCACGACGTACAGGAGGATCTGCCGGTTCGTAAATATCATGCATCCCCCTCAAAGCTTTTGGATGGAAATGATTTAACTCCAGAAATATTTTATCTGCCAAACGGGCAACCGTAGGAGCAATACCAACGGCGGAAGTCAGGATAATCTCCCCGTCTTCAGTTACATCACAACATTCAAAAATTGCGACAGTTGGCTTCGGTAGAAATCCATAACGCAAATATTGTGGTAATTCTGATAAATGTAAATCAAAATAATGAGCTTCACGATTATTCAGTTCTTTGCGCAAATCACCATTGGATTGATATGGCGAACGGAATTTTATTGCATGAGCACGAGCCAAGGCGCCATCAATAGAATCTCCTGTCGATGCTCCTGTAAACATACCTACTTTAAAAGGGCGACCGGCAGCATGTTCTTTTTCTGCTTTTACGGCTAATGCCTGTGTAATTACTTTTGGACATCCTGCGGCGGTAAAGCCGCTAAAACCAATGATATCCTCATTCTTAATCTGATCAGCAGCCTCTTCTGCTGTTATAAATTTAAAACCCATGATAGTGATTTTTTATATGTTTTGCATTTTGCACGCAAAGATACAATTAAATTGAGAATTGAGAATTGAGAATTGAGAATTATTTTCAGGCGCAAGCCCATTCTCAATTCTCAATTCTCAATTCTCAATTTATCAATATTCTTTTCGATTTAATATTTCAGAATAAATTACCGCTTTCTTTAATTCATCAGTATTTGAAGCATCAAACACAAATCCGGAGACTTCTGGAACGTCCTGATTCAATGCTGACATGTCCGACTCAGGAATAGACGACACCGATCTTTTCACTTCCGGATTAAAAGCGGTTTGCAAAGGAGGGATTTTTTCAGTCTTTTTTTCAGACACAGACGGAACTGCGGCAGATTTCATCTTTGGCAAGTTTACAGTAGGTGATCCCAAAGGCTTTTCTGAAGGGACACCTTGAGGTAACCTTGTCTTCTTCATATCCTGTTTCTCCTTTTTTTTGTTTGAAGACTGAACTATTGATACAATGACAGACCCAATTATGATTAATAAAGGAATAAAATCTGACAGCTTATCCATAAAATATCATTATTTTTGCAGCTCAAATTTAGTGATAATAAATGAATAACACAATATCAATTTATTTAAAAAATATTAGGGATGACTTCACAGCCACCCCTAACCCATTTAACCAAAACCTTAACTATGAAAAAATTTTACGTTTTTCAACAGCAAAGATACAGAGATTTTTCATTCCATCAAATATTTATCTAATAAAAATCGGATATTTATCGTTAATAAATGTTAACAAAACACTAATTTCAAGATTATGAGCAAAGAAAAGCAGGAAACAGACTTTAAATCTGTAACCTCTGAAAAAAAAATGAAGAAATTCTTTATTGAAACTTACGGCTGCCAAATGAATGTAGCCGACAGTGAAGTTGTGGCATCCATCATGCAAATGGATGGTTTCGAAGCGACCGAAAGTATTGATGAAGCCGATACCATATTGGTCAATACCTGTTCAATCCGTGATAATGCAGAGCAAAAAGTATTATCCAGATTGCAATATTTTCAATCTCTAAAGAAAAAAAGAAAAAACCTGATTGTTGGCGTTTTAGGCTGCATGGCTGAACGTGTCAAGGACGAATTAATAGAACAACACCACGCAGATGTGGTAGTAGGTCCGGATTCCTACATGGACCTCCCTAACCTGATCGGAGCTGTGGAAAAAGGAGAAAAGGCAATTAATGTCGAATTATCCACTACGGAAACTTACAAAGATGTCATTCCTTTGAAAATTTCCGGACACAAACTCTCTGGATTTATTTCTATCATGCGGGGATGCAACAATTTTTGTACTTACTGTATCGTTCCTTATACCCGTGGACGAGAACGCAGTCGTGAGACAGAAAGTATTCTCAATGAATTACGCGCCCTACAAAAAGAAGGCTATAAAGAAGTCACACTCCTCGGGCAAAACGTCAATTCTTATTTATATGATGACGGAAACGAAAAAACGGACTTCCCTTCCCTACTGGAAAAAGTAGCTTTAACCGCTCCAAACATGCGAATCAGGTTTACAACATCCCATCCCAAAGATATGAGTGATGCAACTCTGGAAATCATTGCCAAACATGATAATCTTTGTAATCACATTCATCTCCCAGCCCAATCCGGGAGCAGTAAAATTCTGAAAGCCATGAACCGAAAATATACCAGGGAGTGGTATTTAGATCGGATTACTGCGATTAAACACATTTTACCGGATGCATCAATTACCACAGACTTATTCTCCGGATTCCACTCTGAAACGGAAGAAGATCATCTGGATACCCTTTCTTTGATGCGTGAAGTAGGATTTGATGCCGCTTTTATGTTCAAGTATTCCGAACGCCCGGGCACTTATGCTTCCAAACATCTGGAAGATAATGTTCCTGAAGATATAAAAACCCAGCGGCTGGAAGAAATTATAGCACTTCAATTGGAATTGTCTTTAGAGAGCAACAAGAACGATATCGGAAAAACGTTTGAAGTACTGGTAGAAGGATTCTCCAAACGTTCCCGTGAACAACTGTTCGGAAGGACAAAACAAAACAAAGTCGTAATTTTCGATAAACAATCCTACCGGGTTGGAGATTGTGTTAATGTCGAAATTACAGATGCCTCGGCAGCAACGCTATTTGGAAAACCGATTTAAATAATTAAAAGAAGAAACCATCATTCCTCTTTATGTTTGGAATGATGGTTTCTTAATTTTCGATTTAGATTATAAGAAATACTGTCCTTCTTCTCTTAATCTTTTCCTCAGGTATTGGACATCAATTTTGTGAACATCCGTACCGGATTGTTTGATTGCATGTTGAGCAGCCATACCTGCAGCCTCTCCTGTTACCAGGCAAGGAGGCATTACCCTCAGACTGCCAAAGGCTTCTTCATCCGTTGAAATACAACGCCCGGCTGTCAATACATTCTTCAATCCTTTGGGAGTCAGACAACGATAGGGAATTCCATGTGATTCCCCTTTTCCATAACGGGTAGCTTTATGCCCAGCTTTATGGACATCTATATAGTAACTGTTACGACCGATTTCATCATCGAATGATTTTCTTTGCATCCAATCATCAACGGTAAAAGTATAATCCCCTTCAATACGTCGGCTATCTCTTACACCGAGTAAACTTGCCGTTTTCACGAGATAAGAACCTCCGAACGTTTTAGGTTGAAAATCCTGCATAGCCTGATGGTATTGTTTGGCAATTTGTCGTCCGATCATCATTGCTTCAGATACCGCCCATGGATTAGTACTATCAACATTAACAATATGTCCTGCATTGAATTGAACCACATCTGGTCCATTAAGATTAGGATTGAGATGACTGTCAATCAATGGATATTTCCCGGATGCAATAGCATCATATACAGGACTATTTTTATTACTACTATGCAAATAGGGACCATTCTGATAATTATATGTATCAACATTTGCTAAGGCAAAACATAAGGAAGAGCTTTGAACAACTCCATTTTCATCGCCTTTCTTGAAAGAAGCTCCTGCCCATGCCGCAAGATCCCCATCACCTGTCGCATCAACGAAAACTTTGGCTTTAAATGCCGTAAGTCCGGCTTTATTCGCAACAATAACAGCATCTACCGTATCTTTCGATGACATTTCCACTGCTGCCACACGAGAAAAGAACAATACTTTAACCCCTGATTCAACAACCATTTTATCGTAAACAGTCATTAGATATTCGGCATTAATATTAACCCAATTCAGTTTATCTTTAGGATCGTGAGGCACTCCCACTTTGGATGCTTCAAAAATCTTTTCGGCCAAACCTCTATAAATAATTTTCTCTCCATCTGAAAACGGGCACCAGGTTGGAACCAAACCAGCAGTTCCCATCCCTCCCAGTTGTCCCATCGTTTCAATAATCAGAGTTTTAGCTCCTTCACGGGCTGCTGATATTGCTGCCGTACATCCGCTGGGACCACCGCCAACAACAATCACATCCCACTGGTCATCGACCGATACTTTTGCGTTTTTAAGAGATAAGGATTTCTCCTTGTCCGGCGCCATACCGGCAGCAAATCCGGGAATAGCTGTAGCCGCTGCCATCAGTCCTGCTTTCTTTACAAAGTCTCTTCGTGAATTCATCTTTGTTGGTTATTAATTAATTTAATAATTTCTTTAAATAAGGATGCTTTGAGATCTTTATTTCCAAAGAGGATTTTGCTCCAATAATTCATTGGCATCCAATTCAGATTGAGGTATAGGAAACAAATAATGCTTATCAGCCACTTTACTTCCTATCGTCGGATTTTGAGCCATCATTGCTTCTTTCAGCTTCTTAGTTCTCAGCAAGTCATATCGGCGGTGTGCTTCAAAAGCAAATTCCAAACGACGCTCCAACAAAATAATATTTACAAATTCAGCCAGCGAACTAACCGGACTAATATCGCAGCTGGCAGGTTGATTAGTAGGAAATCCATAAGCTCTGCGGCGTACCACATTCAAATTTTCGTATGCATTAGGATCACCCACATTTATACGCCCCAAAGCCTCCGCCCGCATAAGATAAACATCCGCATAACGCAACACTACATGGTTATTGCTACTGCTTGAACGTGTAGCTGTTGCACTTAAATCAAGATATTTATTACAATAATACGGGAACTGGATACTGGCATTCATGTTCGGATATTCTGTCCGAGTATAAAGACGAATATTAACATCCCGTCTTTTATCGCCTGATGTGCCGTATGCATCATAAAGATTTTTAGTCACCGGATTATCTCCATAACCAGCCCAACCATTGATAGTTACAAAAGGAGGACGAAAGAATCCATTGTAAATACTGCCTGGGTTTCCATCTCCACCAAGAAATTGTATCTCAAATATAGATTCCGTGCCATTCTTTTTGGCGATATCAAAATTATCTCCGTAATTAGAATACAATGTATATCCCATCTGCATAACCTGAGCGGTCAGTTCAACTACTTTTTGCCAATTTTCAAGAGTCAGATACACTTTCGCTAATTGAGTTAAAGCCGCACCTTTTGTAGCCCGTCCAAGATCAGATTTAGGATATTCCGATTTAAGAGGAAGATTTTGAGCAGCATATTCCAAATCTTCAATAACCAAAGCATAAACCTTTTCAACCGGATCTTTAGGAACTTTCAATCCATCAAGACTGGTAGTTTGCTTCGTAACCAATGGAACATCACCCCAATAGCGAGCCATTGCAAAATAATAATAGGCACGCAGGAATTTAGCTTCAGCAACCAATTGTTTGCGACGAATATCGGATATTTTACTTGTAGGCATAGCCTCAATATTATCGATCGCATAATTACATGTATTAATTCCGACAT
>JAVBUX010000064.1:0-3310 GCA_031554915.1 Bacteroidales bacterium
TTCCTGAATCATACGAGTACCTCTTTCAACTAACTTCCTGTTTGTCAACTGCATATTGACCATTTTGCTGCCTTTCACCCGGCCCATTTTAATCATCAGGGAAGTAGAAATCATGTTCAAGACAAGCTTTTGGGCTGTTCCGGCTTTCATACGGGTGCTACCGGTCACAAATTCCGGGCCAACCAGTACCTCTATCGGGAATTCCGCTGCCTCAGCCAACGGAGATCCGGAATTGCAGGTAATGCATCCCGTCAACAACCCATTTTCTCTGGCTTTTTTCACTCCCTCTACAACATAAGGGGTTGTACCTGAAGCTGCAATTCCAATTACAACATCCGTTTCACAAATATCCCATTCTTTTATGTCTATCCAGGCCTGTTCTCTATTATCTTCGGCAGACTCCACTGGGCGGCGCAAAGCGGTATCTCCTCCTGCAATCAAACCGATAAAAACACCAGACACCCCATACGTTGGAGGAATCTCTGAAGCATCCAGAACCCCTAAACGTCCGCTGGTTCCGGCCCCAATATAAAACACCCGCCCTCCGGATTGCAAACGTTCCAGAACACGCGACACCAGCTGCTCTATTTGTGGGATTGCCTTTTCGACAGCCAAAGGCACTGAAATATCTTCCTGATTTATTCCTGTCAATATTTCATGAATGGACATCTGATCAAGATCCGGATAATTTGAAGGAGATTCTGTTATGTTTTGCATTGTTCGTTTTATTACTATTGTTTAGCCACTACGTGGCAAAGTGGAAATGATGATTTATTAAACCCGACATGGGGTTTTGAGTGACTTCACCCAAAATTAAACCTTGTTTTTCTATAATTTTTATCAAATTATCCTTGAAATAATATGCTACACTACCTGTAAACGATACTTTATTTGTTTTGCACTCCGGATATTGCAAAATATTCCTTTCAATAAATCCATCAAAAGATGATTCTACCAAATCAGAAATTACCGGATTTTCAATATACTTTGCTAAGAACACTGTGAATTGTGCCAAATAACGGTTGGGAAATGGTTTTCGATATACATTTTCCAATATCTCTGCCGGAGTTTGCTGATAATCAGAGAAAAAATCATCCTTTATTTCCCTGGGCAGTTGATTTTTAAGAATATCAGAAACTAACTTTCTACCCAATGCGGCTCCACTTCCTTCATCTCCTAGAATAAATCCCAGGGGAGATACATTATGAACGATCTTTTCGCCATCATAAAAACAGGAGTTCGATCCGGTTCCCAATATGCAGGCAATTCCAGAACCATTTCCACACAGTGAGCGGGCAGCTCCCAACAAATCTGTGGCTACTTGAATATTTTCAATTCCAAAATATTCTTTCAAAGACTTTACAACAACTGACACACGAGGGGAAATACATCCAGCTCCATAGAAAAAAATAGAATCAATTTCGGATTTAGGGAGAGAATACTCTTCGTCTAAGATATAAAAAATTTCCTGTTTTTCCAAATAAAATGGGTTGATCCCGCTTGTGGTACAAGTTTTTATTTCGTTCCTGTCCCGGCAAAGGCTCCAGGTCGTTTTTGTAGATCCGCTGTCTGCTATCAGTATCATATTGTCTAAAAGTTATTCAGAATATAACAAATAAGGCTTTCGCTGTCTCTTGAACTTTACCACATCATCCTGCCATTTTAGTTTGATCTCTTCGGTAGTTTTTCCATTCTCAATCATCGTACGCACATAATCGACTCCAATTAATTTTTCGAAGAAAGAAGTAAAAAATTGATCCCCCATTTTGAGATTCTTATATGCATCAATGACATAGTCCAAATCTAAACCTTTTTCCCAGATCTTTTCATCAGGAATATTTCTTAGATCAACACCATGGCACAATTGATTTAACAAAGGCGGATTCTTTGCTCCCACAATGCTTTTAGGAGTGAAAGAAAAAGAATATCCTTTCATTTTCGGATGCCCGTAAACCTGAAAAGGAAATGAAGTTCCACGCCCCAGACTAACCGGAGTCCCCTCAAAAAGACAGGTAGATGGATAGAGATATATCGACTTCATATTCGGCAAATTAGGAGACGGAGCAATCGGCAAACGATATTTTGTTTGATGTGTATAGTTCTTACATTTTGTCACCTGTAAATCACATCTTTTACTCTCCGGCAACCATTTTTCGCCATTTACCATAAGAGCCAATTCACCCAATGTCATCCCATGTACAACAGGAATCGGCAACCAGCCCACTCCGGACTTATATTTCATATCAAGAATAGGGCCATCAACATAATGACCGTTAGGATTCGGCCTATCAAGAACAATCATTGTTTTTTTATAGTCTGCACAGGCATCCATCAGCCGGACCATCGATATATAATAGGTGTAAAAACGTAATCCGACATCCTGAATATCAAACAAAAGGACATCAAACAACTGCATATCCTCCAAAGAAGGTTTTCCTGTTTTATTCTGGTACAATGAACGGATAAGAATTCCCGTTTTAGGATCGGTTGTATCAGAGACTTTCTCTCCGGCATCGGCATCTCCACGAAACCCATGTTCAGGAGCAAAAACCACTGTAACATTGATTCCCGAACGTTTCAATAAATCGACCAGGTGCTCGTTTCCAAGCATTCCGGTGTGGTTAGACATTACAGCAACACGTTTTCCTTTAATCAAAGGAAAATATTCGCTTGTACATTGGGCGCCGACAATTACAGAATTATCCTGGGCATATAACAGACCAGCAGAAATCAGAAAATAAATATATAAAAGAAAAATTCTCATATTTTTAGTAAATATATTCTGCAAAAATATAAAACAGATCCGAATTATAATATAATACTATTAAAAATACCAATCAGGTCCAATAACATACAACTTTACAGATGCATCAGCCGGAATTTTATCGACGGACATTAAATTTACCATTAATATCAAAAATAATTTTCTTTTTTTTACTTTTTGATTTTTATTTCTTGTTGTACCTTTGTAGCAAATATTTTTAACATGAAATTATCATGGAAACCGTACGAGCTACAATTAAGACACGTCTTTACGCTGGCTAATTCATCCCGTACTACTACTCCGGTCGTACTGACACAAATTGAGTTCGACGGACTAATCGGTTATGGCGAAGCCTCTCTCCCCCCATACCTGGGAGAAACTCAGTCTTCTGTAATTGATTTTCTAAGAAAAGCTGACCTCTCCGGATTCAAGAATCCCTGTCAAATAGATGAAATTATCTCCTATATCGATAGAATTGCGGAAGGAAACACTGCCGCCAAAGCCTCTATAGACATTGCATTACATGATTTAGCAGGGAAAATACAA
>JAVBUX010000297.1:0-2895 GCA_031554915.1 Bacteroidales bacterium
CAAACTTATTTAGAAAATCTTCATTATATGGGTATAGTGTATCAGCAGCCTGTTTCAACTCTTGATAAACGTCTTTATTCAAAGAAAAACCGTGTTCCTGCTTCATTTTTTCCAGCCTGGGCTCAACTAATTCAATATTTCGTCCGTTCTCTCTCAGAACAGAGATGATATCCATTCTTTTTTCTTCTATAGGAGCAATATTACGCTTTTCCAGCATTTTGATAATGTGGAATCCAAATTGTGTACGCACCGGAGGTGCTACTGCTCCGACTTCTTTCAGTCCAAATGCTGCAGTTTCAAATTCTTTCACCATACGGCCATAACCAAACCAGGGCAACTCTCCACCATTGACTGCAGAAGCTTTATCAGCCGAATATTTTTTTGCCAGTTCTCCAAAATTTTCGCCTTTCAATACATCATCATACACCTCCCTGGCTTTTTGCTCTGCATCACTGACACGTACAATATCTGCATCTTTAGGACAGTCGATAAGAATATGAGCAACTCTGATCTCTCCAAGATCCGACTGACGTTTAAGAACTTTCACCAGATGATAACCGAACGGTGTCCTGATCGGCATACTGATCTGCCCTACAGGAGTACTATACACTCCATCTTCCAAGTCAGGCATTAGTCTGAGGGCCGTAAACCAACCCAGATATCCGGGCTTATCACCTTGCAATGAACGGTTATCTTTCGACACTTCTTTTGCGACTTTATAAAAATCTTCACCTTTCAGCAAGAGGCGCTTACGTATCTGCATCGCTTTATTATAAGCAGCAAGAGTATCTGCTGGAAAAACGTTCAATTGTCCGAAATTTTGCTGATCAAAATCCTGATCATTATAAGTAATCAGAATATGAGCAACTTCCACATCCTCTTTCAACCTGTCGTATTCTTTCTGTATCAAATTTTCATTCAGGAGTGTGTTATCTATATATGATTTGACTAGTTCCGCCCTGTATTCATTCAATTCTTCACGAAATTCTTTAAGGGTATCCATACCCAAAGCCTCTGCTTCAACTACTTTCAACTTGAAGTTTTTGAATAGTTCCAAATATTCCTCTAATGACTTTTTCTCAATGGCTTCTTCCGTATTGTTCTTCTTATAGATATATTCAAATTCGGATTTCTTAATACCCTTTCCATTCACAGTCATAATAACCGGATCATTTACCGGAACATTTTGGGCAACAAGCAGTGTAGAAAATAAAACAGATACAATTGATAGAACTTGCTTTTTCATATTATTACTTCAAATCAATGATTTAGCGTTTAAACAGAAAACGCCAATAAAGAAACGTAGAGATGATTGAAATATTGTGAAGAAAAGTAATAAGTTCTAAGTTTAAAGACGATCCTCTCTTGAGTGTGATTTTAAACTTAGAACTTATTACTTTTACATTTATCCGCGATTATAACTGTAATTAGGTGCCTCTTGAGTAATTGACACATCGTGCGGATGACTCTCAGCCATTCCGGCATTCGTAATCCTGGAAAATTTTGCCTGATGCAACGATTCGATATTTGCTGCTCCGCAATATCCCATTCCGGCCCTGAGCCCACCTACCATTTGGTAGATTACTTCGAACAAAGAACCTTTATATGGCACTCTGGCTGCAATTCCTTCCGGAACCAGTTTTTTGATATCATCTTCTACATCCTGGAAATAACGATCTTTCGATCCTTTTTGCATCGCTTCAAGAGAGCCCATTCCACGATAAGATTTAAACTTACGCCCATTATAAATAATCGTTTCCCCCGGAGATTCTTCCACACCTGCAAGCAAAGATCCCATCATCACCGATGAGCCTCCGGCAGCCAGCGCTTTAACAATATCTCCCGAATAACGTAAACCACCATCAGCAATCAGGGGAATACCTGTTCCCTTTAAAGCTTTAGAAACATCGTAGATTGCAGAAAGCTGAGGAACCCCTACTCCGGCAATAACACGCGTTGTACAGATAGAACCGGGTCCAATTCCCACTTTTACGGCGTCAGCACCTGCCTTAACCAACATTTTGGCTGCATCGGCAGTAGCTATGTTTCCGACAACAATGTCCACATTGGTAAATCGTCTTTTGGCTTCTTGAAGAGTTTGAACTACACCCAAAGAATGGCCATGTGCAGTATCGATAACAATAGCATCAACATCAGCATCAACCAAAGCAGCTATACGTTCAAAGACATCTCCCGTGACCCCGACTCCGGCAGCAACACGCAAGCGGCCACCTTCATCCTTGCAGGCGGATGGTTTATCTTTCGCTTTGGTAATATCTTTATAGGTAATCAGTCCAACTAATTTGTTGTTCGAATCAACAACCGGCAATTTTTCAATTTTATATTGCTGAAGAATTTCAGCTGCAGCTTCCAGATTTGTTGACTGACGTGTTGTTACCAAATTTTCCTTAGTCATTACATCCTCAACCAACAGATCCATATTACGCTGGAATCTTAAATCACGGTTAGTTACAATTCCGACAAGATGGTTTTCGGCATCTACAACCGGAATACCTCCAATTCTATATTCTGCCATCAAGGCCAGAGCATCTCCAACATTTTTACCTCTTTGAATGCTAACCGGATGAGAGATCATGCCGTTTTCTGCTCGTTTCACGGCACGAACTTGTTTAGCCTGCTCTTCTATCCCCATGTTTTTATGAATGACTCCGATTCCTCCTTCACGGGCAATAGCAATAGCCAACTTTGTTTCAGTTACAGTATCCATGGCCGCAGAAACCATTGGAATATTCAATTTAATGTTCCTTGAGAAATTTGTCGATAAATCGACGTTACGAGGTAATACTTCTGAATACGAGGGGATCAACAATACATCGTCAAAAGTCAATCCATCCATGATTACTTTATCTGCAATAAATGACATATAGGGAGGTT
>JAVBUX010000053.1:0-8770 GCA_031554915.1 Bacteroidales bacterium
CAAAACAATTGCTGTCTCAGGACCTAATGCTGACAATCCATCCTGTTTGCTGGCTAATTACAACGGATCTCCATCTTATATTGTAACTCCACTGGATGGTATTCGCCAGAAATTAGGAAACAAAACTAAAATCATTTATGATCAGGCTATCGGACTGACAGATGATACGATTTCTATTCCTGTCAATATCCTTAACCAACTGAGTATAGATGGAAAATCGGGTTATAAATCGGAAATTTTTTATAATAATAAGTTTGAAGGAAAACCTGAACTAACCCGTTATGTAAAAGATATAGACTTCTTCGGAACTCGACAACACGAACAAATGAAAGGATTACAAGCAGGCAAGCTATCTGTTCGATGGACAACCAATTATACGCCAAAAGCAGACGGACATATTTGTTTTGAAATGACCAGCGATGATAGCGGATTCCGTTTGTTTGTGAATGACCAGAATGTAATGGACCGCTGGAGATACCAGGAAGCCCGCGTCGAACAATACCGCCTGGATGTAAAAGCCGGACAAAAATATAATCTTCGTTTTGAATTTTACCAGGACAATGAAGGAGGGGGTGTTAATTTAGCTACAGTAGATCGTCAAAAAAGCAATCCTGAAGCATTAAAAAATAAAATAAAAGATGCAGATGTAATCGTTTTTGTAGGGGGGATATCTCCTTCTTTAGAAGGCGAAGAAATGCCGGTTTCCGTTGTCGGATTTAACAAAGGAGACCGTACCGACATCAACCTACCCAAAGGACAGACAGAAATGCTGAAAGAGCTTAAAAACACCGGGAAACCCATTGTTTTTGTTATGTTGACCGGTAGTGCACTTGCAATTAACTGGGAAAATGATAATCTTCC
This sequence comes from Bacteroidales bacterium, assembly GCA_031554915.1. Lineage (GTDB taxonomy): Bacteria > Bacteroidota > Bacteroidia > Bacteroidales > Azobacteroidaceae > BNXB01. The sequence continues at coordinate 862 of JAVBUX010000053.1, forward strand.
GGCTATTCTTAATGCCTGGTATGGGGGACAAGACGCCGGAACAGCTCTTGCTGATATCCTCTTTGGCGATTATAACCCTGCCGGACGTTTGCCTATTACTTTCTATAAAAACACAACAGATCTTCCTCCTTATGAAGATTACAGTATGCAAAACCGGACTTACCGCTATTTTACAGGAAAACCTCTTTATAAATTCGGACATGGTTTGAGTTATACCACTTTTACATATAAGAATCTGAATGTTCCTCAGGAAATTACAATCGGGAAAACAGCTCAGCTATCTGTAGATGTAACAAATTCCGGACAAAAAGATGGGGAAGAAGTTATTCAGCTCTATCTCTCCCACCCGGATATGAAAACAACAACGCCAATTCATTCATTACAAGGTTTCCAACGTATTTTCTTAAAAGCCGGAGAAACCCGTAAAGTAATATTTACTTTGGATCCTGAAAACATGTCTGTAATCGATGCTTTAGCACAATCCTGCATTATCCCAGGTAAAATGAATATTTTTGTGGGAGGATGCCAACCGGATGACAATACATCCAAAACCAATCAGGTAGTCCAAGGATTTAGCAATCTAAAAGGAAAGAAAATAGTTCTGAAATAAATCAGGACTACCCAACCACAAATAAAAACTCCAACTAACTCACTTTGAGCCAGTTGGAGCTTTTATTCATAAAGAAATTTTCTTATACCTTTTGAACCTCCTTAGCTAACTCTTCAGCTTCTTTGAGCGTAGGAGCTTCGGTATAAATACGAACAATGGGTTCTGTGTTTGATTTTCTGAAATGCACCCATTTATCAGGAAAATCAACCTTTACTCCATCAATATCATTAACCGAAAAGTTTGAATACTTTTTCTTTATAGAATCTAACAACTCATCCACATTCGTGTCCGGAGTTAGCTCCATTTTCTGTTTTGCCATATAGTATGTGGGATAACACGCACGCAGTTCAGTTACTTTTTTACCTGATTTTGCTAATTGAGTAAGGAATAATGCGATTCCAACCAATGCATCCCGTCCATAATGACTTTCAGGATATATGATTCCACCATTACCTTCTCCTCCGATCACCGCATTTGTGGCTTTCATTTTTTCTACCACATTAACTTCTCCTACAGCCGATGCTGCGTATCTTCCATTCCGACCTTCGGTTACATCACGTAAAGCGCGGGTAGAACTCAAATTTGAAACCGTATTTCCCGGTGTGTATTGCAAAATATAATCGGCAACGGACACTAGAGTATATTCCTCTCCAAACATGTCGCCATTCTCACAGATGATAGCTAAACGATCCACATCCGGATCCACAACAAAGCCGACACTGGCTTCACCCTGTTTTACCAATGAAGAAATTTCCGTCAAATGCTCTGGAAGAGGTTCCGGATTGTGAGCAAAATGTCCGGTAGGATCACAATTGATTCCGATAATATTTTTCACGCCCAAAGCTTCCAGCAACTGTGGAATCACTATTCCTCCAACAGAATTAACACAGTCTATCGCAACTGTGAAATCAGCCTTACGAATGGCATCCACATCAACTAATTTCAAGCTCAGGACATGATTTATGTGTTTTTTTGTATAAGTATCATCTTTGGTTTCACTACCAAGAGAATCAACTTCTGAATATTTAAAATCTTCTTTTTCAGCAATCTGGAGAATTTCATTGCCTTCAGAAGCACTCAGGAACTCTCCTTTTTCATTCAACAACTTCAATGCATTCCACTGTTTTGGATTATGACTAGCCGTCAGGATAATACCTCCGGCTGCCTTTTCCATTGCAACAGCAACTTCCGTTGTTGGAGTTGTTGCCAAACCTATATCAACCACATCAAAGCCCATTCCCATAAGTGTTCCGATAACTACATTTCGTACCATTTCTCCAGAAATACGAGCATCCCGTCCTACAATAATCTTATTAGAACCAGCATTTTTTTTACGTATTAAAGTGGCATAAGCTGAAGTAAACTTCACTATGTCTAAAGGAGAAAGACCATCCCCAGCAGGTCCTCCTATTGTTCCCCGAATTCCGGAAATCGATTTGATAAGAGTCATACGATTTTATTCTATTTAAAACGAGTATATTGCAATCTTTTATAAAAAACAGGACGATAGGACTTTTGGTCGTATGTAGAACCCAGGTTGGAAGGAACAATCAGATTTATGATCGCATTTTCTCCCACATAAGAGAGAGGAATTGCCCAACCGGCACAAGCATAGTATTGGTCGTATGAATAGGAATTTCCATAGGTAAAGACGTATGGATAATTTTTATTTGTATCGTAAGAACTATAACTTACTGTATCCGATTTAAACCATTGAACTCCATCAAATCGAACACAAATCTCGTCTTTGTATGGAACAGCCCTTTTACCATTTCCTGAATCAACAACATTTATATACAAACCATCCGGATTTCTATAATATTCATTTGCAGCAAATACTCCATTTTCAGGATAAGAAGACAGAGTTTTGATACCATTCTTTGTAACAAATCGTTGAATCGCTTTTTTTTCTTCCTGAATAAGCTCTTGAGCCGTTTTTTGATCGTTACAAGAAGATACAAGAATTGTAATTGTAATAAGAGAGAATAAGAATAAAGTTATTTTTTTCATTATTGTAAATGTTCAATATTTCAAGGGGACAAAGTTAGTGAAAGTCTTTGTAAAGAAAACTTAATTTTTTAATAATAATTCTTTATATTGAGGTAAAACCGACTCAAAAAGAGAAATTGCATCTTCCAAGCTACCGTAAAACTCTCCACCAGATGCATTTTTATGCCCTCCTCCCCCATAATGAGCAGAGGCAAATACATTGCAAGGGAAATCGCCTCTAGAGCGGAAAGAAATTTTCACCAAATCTCTATCTTCACGAATAAAAACCGAAAAAACAATTCCTTCAATGCTTAGTGGGATATTAACAAATCCCTCTGTATCACCTTTTTTGATATTAAATCGCCGTTGTTCTTCCTGAGATAATGTCAACAAAACAGCATTGTATTCTTTAAAAATTTTCATCTTTTTATAAGTCATATAACCCATTAGTTTCACCCGATCAACGGTATAAGTATTATAGACCTTAGAATAAATATCGTCTTTATCTATTCCTTTCTTCAATAGTTCGCTGATTATATAGTATATCTGATCCGAATTTGAATTGTATGTAAATGCCCCAGTATCAGTCATCATACCGGTATAAATACCTTCAGCACACTCCTTGTTAATATCTTCAAAAAATCCCATACGACAAATCAACCGGAAAATCATTTCTGAGGTAGAAGATATCTCAGGGTGAGATATGGTAACATCACAAAAGTTACCCGGCTCAAGGTGATGGTCTATCATAACCTTTTTTGCCTTCGACTGTTCAACCAGAGAACCCAAATCCCCTATTCTTTTAAGAGTATTGAAATCCAAACAAAAAATTAATTCTGCTGCAGCAATAGTTTCTACAGCAATTTCAGGACTTTTTTCATAATTAAGAATATCATGAGCCCCTTTCATCCATTTTAAAAAATCTGGAAATTCATTAGGCACAATTACATTGACAGATTTATCCATCTCCAGTAAAAAATGATACAAGCCCAATGAAGATCCAATGGCATCTCCGTCCGGAGAAATATGAGTCACTATAACAACACGATCAACATGATCTATATATTTCTTTGCTTTTTGAATATTATCTTCTGATATTATCTTTGTAATCATAAATTAAATGGCCTGAAGCCGTGAAATTATCAAACGTCAAAGGTACAAAATTACTTGCAATACCACAAGTAAAAATAGCGCATACAAATATTGCGGTTCCTTTTTCTCTATAGACTTCAAAACAAAATAAATACCTAAATAAGAATAAATCAACGACCAGATATCAAATCTAATTTCTTTTAGAATGGAGAAAGGAATGCGATTCAATATTTCAATACCAGAAACAAAAAAATCAAGTAAAAAGTTGATTGGAAGAAAGATTATATCCGGAAAATCATATAGTATCCGAAATAAAATAGATACAGGAATTAAAAGTAATAATACACCGGAGACCGGTATTGCAAAAATATTCGTCAACAAAAATATGGTTTGAAATTGTCCAAAATAAAACATTGAAATAGGGGCAGTTCCTATTTGAGCTGCTATTGAAACACAAGATAATTCCCAAAAATATCCGGAAATTTTACTTTTAAAACTCTTCAAACGAACTAAATGCGGATTTATCAGAATAATAGCAATCACAGCTCCATAGCTCAATTGAAATCCGACATCAAACAGATATAACGGATTATATATCAGCATAAAGAAAGCTGACGCAGCTAAAACATTCATGGATAATGATTTGCGATTAATAACAATCCCCATAACAAAAAAACTGGTCATCACACAGGCTCGCACAATTGAAGGAGACAATCCGGTTGTAAATGTAAAGAACCACAATAAAAACAGAATGAAAAGCCGAACAAGCTGATTCAGGTAAGGAAGCTTGTTGAATGGAGAAAAAACAAGACAAAGAGCTGTGAACAAGATTGTAAGATGCAACCCGCTTACAGCTAATATATGGGCTGCACCTGACTCTGAAAAGGCATTTTTCAATTCCGTCTACAAATTAGCTTTATATCCTACAAATAAGGCTGCTGCTATGGATGCATTTTTCTTATCCGGGACAATTTCTCTTATAATTTTTGTAATATAATTCTGGCTTTGCAATCCTTCAAACTTAATATAGTCCATCAATCCGATTGAAATTTCCTGCCGTTCCCAACTGTTCTTACGAACATAACCAACCGCTGCAATTCCCTGTTTTTTAAGATAATCTATATAATTAAATACTGCATTTTTATTCTGATCCGGCTTTCTTAATACTGCATTTATTAAAATACCATCTCCGGCTTTTAGAGATTCTGTCTCGGAATCTAACGGAAAATATAATATTACCCTTTTTTCCATTGCCTGATGAAAAATATCATCATCACATCCAATAATACGGGCTTTGCACATCCAACTTTTAGATTTGGGCACAGGATCTTCAAGTAAAAGAATCGTATAATTGTGTTCATCAGTCACCTCCCATTGGCAGTCATTCAAGGAACAGGAAACCAATATAAATCCGGAAAAAAAAGTAAAGCATGATATAAAAAGGCCAAATAACCATCGTATGGAATAGTTTTTCAAAAAAAGAAAAATGAAACTTAAAATAAATAAGGATAGTAACAAAACCATTCCAGGGCCTATAAGGAAAGGCTTCCGCCAATAAAATTGCACCGTAATTCCTAAAATGAACGGCAAAAGTATCCGCCAAAAGACAGAACGTCGTAAAATTGTGTACATAGTTTTGGTTATGTTGTTCTGTAAACGCTAAGTTAAAATTTCAAGAAAACTGAGCGTTTGCAAAGGTTATAATCTTTTCAAATCCCGGATAACCTGCTCCGGATTTTCAGCACGAAACACAGCATTTCCGGCGACTAACACATCTGCGCCAGCATCAACAAGCAGCTTTCCTGTCTGTAAATTAACACCTCCATCCATCTGAATCAGAGTTTTCAAGCCTTTACGAACAATCATTTCTTTCAATTTTTTGACTTTATCTAATGAATGTTCAATAAATTTTTGTCCTCCGAATCCCGGATTAACAGACATCAAAAGAACCATATTTATGTCCTGGATAATATCCTCCAATGATTCTACCGGAGTATGAGGATTTAGAGTCACAGCTGCATCCATACCGGCTTCACGTATTGCCCAAACGGTGCGGTGCAAATGATTACACACCTCATAATGCACATTCATTTGAAAAATACCGCAGGCTTTTGCTTCTGAAATAAATTTTTGAGGTTCTACAATCATAAAATGAGCATCCAAAGGCTTTTTACAAACCTCAGCAACTTTTTCAACAACAGGAAAACCAAAAGAAATATTTGGGACAAAAACCCCATCCATAACATCAAGGTGCAACCAATCGGCTTCACTACGATTAATCATTTCAATTTCCCGTTCCAAATTAAGAAAATCGGCAGCTAAAAGCGATGGTGCAACGATACAAGGCATAGTTTATGATTTTTCACAAAGATACAAATAAAATAGAATCCATACTATATATAACAAAAAAGGATGTATATTATACATCCTTTTTTGCATAACGAAATATATAATTTCATTTTTTCGACTTACTATATTCCTCCAAGATTTTTTTAACCCGTTCATTATTTGGATCCAATTCCAGAATTTTATTAAAATATTCCTGAGACAATTTTGAATCCTCCTGTACTTGAATATAATAAATTCCCAAATAGTTATAAATATTTATAATTTCTTTATTGCGTCTTCCGTTTTCATTGGATTCCAATAGCATAGGCAAAGCCAATTCATAGTATGGCTTAGCTAAACCTTGAACTTTATCTCCATTAATAGCAACATCTTTAATATTAGAAATATTTCCAAGCCACATATTACCCATATAACTTTCCGGCAGACGTTCCTTTACTGTTGTAAACGCTCGTTCTGCTATTTCGATATATTTATTTCTCTGAATACTATCATTTGCCAGTTTTTCTGGAGTACTATTTACATCTGCAGTAAGCAAACTTATTGCAGCATAATATGCAGCATTTCCCAACCCAAAATAATCAACTGCACTTGGATCCGGATTGGAGGTTAGAAATTTTTCCGAATACACAACAGCTTCTGGATAATTTCTAATTGACATATAAGCATCTGCAATTTCCTTCAGCATTTCAAATTTAGTAGTATCCATCTCGTATCCCTTTTTCAAACTTTCAACAGCTTGTTCCGGTTGTTTTGCTTTCATAAGGTAGCGTCCGTAATAAGAATAGTCTAAAGAAATAAGATCTTCTTTCTTGGTCTCTTTCATAAATTCGGTCATTTGTTCCAGACCTAAGCCATATTCCTCTAACTTATAATTATTATATGCACGGATACGTTTCATAATATAATTGTTCGGGTCTTTCTCCAACACTTTACGAATCTGAACTGCTGCTTCCGGAAAGCGATCAGTAAAATACAACAACTGAGCATATCTAACTTCCTGAGCTAATGGAGATCCTGGGATATCCTTAATTTTCTCATAAGCTTCAATTGCTTTATTATAATTAGGTTTATCTTTTTCTATTCCTTTATAATAAAGATCACCCAACTCGGCGTAAGCAGGAATATACTCTGGATCTACTGCCAATAATTTTTCTAAATTTTCAAGAGCCAATGCCGGATTAATTGTTTTGTAAACACGAGCATATTTCAAATAAGCGACTTTATCTGCGGGATTAAAGCGGATAGCTGTTTCATACCTTCCGCTGGCATCACCAACAGCCCCTTTTGACATTAACATATCTCCCTCCGCAACATAAATTCCAGAATAATCTTTTTTAATTTTCCGTGCACGTTCCAAAGCTACTTCTGCTTCGTCATACTCTTTCATTTTAATATAAGCTTCTGCGACAGCAGTAGCAATTGCAGGATCTTTTTTGGCAAATCCCATCGCCTTTTTAAATAACTCGTTCGCAGCAGATGTTGCTTCCTTTGTTTTTTTGTCAAGCAATAACTTTCCTTCACCGATATATCCATAAGGATATTCCGGATCTGTTTCGGTTGCTTTTTTATAGAAATAAGCAGCCGAATCCAAATTTTGAGTGGCTGCATAAACTTGTCCTAAATAAAAATAATTTTCAGCTTGTTCTTCCTGCGTCAGGTTAGTTTGTTGTTGGAAAAATAATTTTGCAGCATCGTAAAGTTCAGCTCTGTAATAGTCAATACCTTTATCATTTTTAGAAGCATAAACTCCTGAAAAACAATATAATACGACTACAATTAGCATTAGAATTTTTTTTGTGTTCATTTTCATACGGTTTAATTATGTTTATTGAATATTTTTATCAACTATATTAACTAACCTAATAGGTT
>JAVBUX010000160.1:0-12613 GCA_031554915.1 Bacteroidales bacterium
ATGTACAGGCTGCAATCAAAGCCATGAGTGCAACAAAACCTTCCGTCAACATAGCTCCATAACCCACGAAAAGTATTTCACGCTCATTCTTAATCATCTTGGGGGTCGTTCCCGTCGCAATAACAGCATGAAAACCGGAAATAGCTCCACAGGCTACTGTGATAAAAATAAATGGCAAAACCGGACCTCCAATGACAGGTCCGCCTCCATTGACAAACTCTGTTATTGCAGGCATTTGCAAAGTAGGATGCACAAAAATAATTCCTATTGCGAGCATTAAAATGGTTCCTATTTTCAGATAGGTAGATAAGTAGTCACGCGGAACCAACAGTAACCACACCGGAAGTACGGATGCAAAAAAGCCGTAAATAGGAATTGCTATCGAAATGGATTTTATATCCCAATTAAAAAGATTATTAAGCCATTGAAATTCCATCAAATGATGTCCGTAAATAATACCTAAAGCTAACAAGGCAACTCCAAGAATACTGGCAATAGTCACACTATTGTTACGAAACCTCATAATCAGTCCCATAATAATGGCAATCGGGATCGTGATTGCAACGGTAAACAGCGACCAGGGAGCATTATGCATCGCACTGACACAGGCTAGAGAAAGCCCCGACAAGGTAAGAATCAGAATAAATAATATAGCAAATCCGGCAACAGTACCGATTGTAGGATTAATCTCTCTTGAAGCAATTGTTGCCAAACTTTGTCCTTTGTGACGAACCGAAGCAAAAAGTACCACCATATCATGTACTCCTCCACCAACAACACATCCGATAAGGATCCATAAAGTTCCCGGGAGGTAACCAAATTGAGCAGCTAAAACAGGCCCCACCAATGGTCCTGCTGCTGCAATAGCTGCAAAATGATGCCCAAAAAGTACATTTTTATTTGTTGCTACATAATCGTGCCCATCCGCATATTTAACAGCAGGAGTGGCTCGCTTTGAGTCAAGTTTCAGGACTTTGTTCGCCAGAAAAATACCATATATACGATACCCTATGGCAAATATACATAAGGATGCGAATACAAGGGTCAATGCATTCATTCCATTCAAGTGTTCCATAATAATATTGAATTAAAAAACCAAAACAGCCTTAAAATCAGTACGATTTTAAGGCTGCCTTTGTGCCCAGAACAGGACTCGAACCTGCACGTTCTTGCGAACACTAGTCCCTGAAACTAGCGCGTCTACCAATTTCGCCATCTGGGCCAATTTGCGAGTGCAAAGGTATAACTTTTTTCTTTCTTCACAATGAATAAATCAAAAAACTTTCTCCACAAAAATGGAATCTTTTGCATCTTCGGGTTGCGGGTAATCGACCTTAGCCGTATCTAATTGAAAAAATGTTTTTTGCAGACTATCTGCTAATTCAATCATAGGTTTTTGCTGCCCCAGAGTTGCCGGCTGAAGAATAATATCTTCTATACTTTTCTTTAACTTCCGATCCATCTCCTGACGAATATTAATCTTTGTTTTTGTAAGATCCTGCTCCTTAGCCGGAGTAAAAAGATCTTTATACTTCGCTTTGGCCAACCTTATTTTCATTTTTTCAGACGAACCGGTGACATTCAACCCCAATTTAAATGGCAATGGTGATTTCAAAACCGTGATATGGTAATCAAAAGTCATATCCAGATTTTGAGTTCCCCCTACTCCGGCCTGATACCGGTCGAGAGACACCAGAAAAGGACAAATCATAATCTTGCTATTCTCCAACACCATTTCCACTGAAATACTATCAATCATATTCCGTTTTTTATTCTTGAACATCAGCATCTTAGAAATTTCAGAAAATGTTTCCCCGTCAAGTAGCACCATATTTACTCCATGCATATAGCAAGCTGCGGTTGTTTCCGGGAGACGAATATTCATCATTGAATCCATTTCCGTCAGGACTGTCATATCACAATCAACTACACCTTCGAACGACCGGAGCATTGGAGTCAATGTATCAATCATAGGAAAAGCCCCAACAAGTTCTTTCACATCGATCTGCCTCATTCCGAGATCCATACCAAAACGCGCTCCTTTTCGGTCTGCAGCCTTATAAACTAACGAAACCCGTGCATTACCAAGTTCAGAACTTATTTTCCAGTCGGGGAAATGCACAGCTCGGTCTTTTATGATAATTTTTCCGGAAGCGTTATTCATCCGTAGTTTTCCATAAATAGCTTCGTTCATCTTCGTATCAAGTTCAACATCGATGTTTCCGGGAATAACAAATATTCCTGAAACAGTATCGGGAGCTGCTACCACTTTATTTTCGTCAAGAATAACCTGAGATATTGAATCCTGCTGCAGGGAACTCTTCTCTACAAACTCCGAACCATCGACTGCAGCCTTTATCAATTCGTTAAAATTAACAGAATCGGCATCTACAGATAATTTAGCCGTCATTTTACCATTATACAGCAATGCCCTCCGGATTCCTTCAACTTCTCCTTTTAACAACATAGACGATGATCCTATTTTAAAATGAACCTCTGAAAAAGAAAGAGTATTTGTTGTAAAATTTAACAACGATTGTGTCATTCGCACAGGAAGAGGATAGTATGGAGTCCGAAGACTCATACTTTTACACTCAAAAGACCCTGAGACATCCCATTGACGTAATACATCTTTAGCCTCTGACGATTCCAACTGAAACGACAAATTATTTTCCCGGTTTGATCTTCGCATAGAATCTCTTCTGTCCATAATTCTGGCAGAATCCTGTCCTGTATTATTAACACGGATAGAATCGCCATTAGATCTCATGGACCGGAAACGTGAATTTCCACCTGATCCGGATTCATGCTTCCTTATTTTAAGTGACAATTTTGCCTCGTTCAAACCTCCTCCCATGGTCAGGAAACGCCCCCGAAGACTATCCAAAGTCATCCTCATCGTGTATTCCGGCTTAGATGGACTTTCCTCCTGAGAAGCCAATCTCAAAATTGTATTTGCCCTAACGGCCCTCACACGAATGGAATCTCCTATATTCAGACGCATATTCTCAATCCTGAGACCTCCGGAAACAGGAGCTATCGTACTGGTATCCTTTGGCGCTGAAGTACTTATCCATCCAGAAAGTCGCCCAACACTGGAATGCATCTCTTTTTTCCAGTTCAAATTAATACTGTCCATGGCTATATTTCCACGCAATAAACTCTCTCTCAACCGGCCCCTGATAGTATCCTTCACATTACTTCCCAAACGAATACTACCTCCCGAAGCCAAAAATGAGATGTTGTTTACCGTATCCTTATAGAAAACACCTTCCACATTGATTTTCCCGTTGGCATCGACTTTTCCATAGTTGAATGATAAAATATCATCGACAAAACATTTAGCTGAAAGATCCAAATCAATATACCCTCCCATCTTAGCCCCTTCTACAAACGAAAAATCCTGAGACAATCTATTAAAATCAACATTCCCGGAAAAGTGAGTATTAATCACCGGTTTTGTAAAAATATCACGAACCTCTCCCGAAAGACCAACTTCAGAGGAAGAGCTCTTCAAATACAAACTATCTATATGAAGAAACGATGGTTGATTCCCTGAAAAATCAATCTTGGTATTACATGCGATCTCAATCTTCTTCAATCCGGATTTCTTTTTGTGCCTGGAACTACGTAATGAACCTTCTTTCAGGCTTGCAGACATATCCAATACCGGATAATGTCCTTTTCCTAAAAGCCCTTTCAAACTTCCGTGCGATTCAATCGCCCCCGTTGCCTTTAATTCATCCTTTACATCCAGCAAATGTTTTGGAACTGAAGCCAATAACTCGGATAAGGAAGATGCACTTAACTTAAAATCCACATCCATTAATCCTAATCCAGGTTCCTCCCTCCGGATTGTACCCGTTGCATCAAAAGATAATACTCCTATGGTTAATTGCGCCTGATTGATTGTGAGTCGATGTTCTACCTTATTATTTTTCAAGCGGGCTTTGATATTTAACGGAAGATTATCAGTAAATTTTTCTCCCCCAAAATAAGAGGTTAAAGCCTTCATCCCTAACTTCAAGTCTAAACCTGTGGAGTCTTTTGACATACTGCCATTAAGCTCCAGGTGCAGGCTGTCTGTTTTTACAAATAAATTTTGGCTGAGATCTTCATAAATAATATTCCCCTCTATTATTTTGATATTTTTAACATCCATTTGGGGACGCTGAAACTCGGATTCAATTGTATCTGCATCATTCTCCTCCGGCCGTATGATATCCCAATTTGTTTTTCCATCCAAATCAACAAAAGCATAAATATCCGGATGATCCAGTTTTAATTCATGTATTATGATCTTTTTCTTGAAAAGAAATGCAACTGGGGCAAAAGATACTCTAAAAGAATGGAAAGCAACCAATGTGTCATGCGGCGCATGGTAAGCCGAGTCTTCTGTTGCAACTATCTTTTTCACAACACTTCCATTCTGAAAGCGGATTCCTAAATTAGGAAAAGTACTAAAAAACGTGACATCAACCGATTCACATTCTACCCGGGCATCGAGTGTTTCATTAGCCCATTTCAGCACGATCGGAGTTATTTTTTCAGGAGAAACGACTGTGTGCAAAACAATACTTATAGCCAACATCATCAGGACAACCAACCCCAACAATATCAAACAGATACGAATCAAAATTCGTTTTGCTTTAGACGAATTTTTCACCTCATTAGTGGACATGGGCACAAAATATTAACCAGAACAAAAATATCCAAATAATTTCAGAATTTGAAAAATCAACGCAATTAATTACAAATTTATCAATCTGGATAAGACTTGATAGGCAATGGGACAGGTAGAGGCATTTTTCACTGTCAGTTTATATATCTGGGAAAATTTTTTACGATCGGTATGAGGATATTCTCTGCAAGCTTTAGGGCGATTCTCATAAATCGAACAATAATTATCCGGCATTAAAAATGGGCAAGGCATCGATTGAAAAACATAGTCGCCATCTTCATCTATTCGCAAATAGGCAGAAACCACTTCCGAAGGCTTCATACGCAATGCTTTGGCTATGCGATCAATATCTTTATCGTAGATAGCCGGACCCAAACTCTTGCAACAATTAGCACACTCCAAACAATCGATACATCCGGAAACTTCCTCATGCAGAAAATGAACATCGGCATCCATTTTCTCCAGTTTTTTCTTATTCTTTTTAAAATAATCATTGAAAGCCGGAGTGGATTTTTGAGCCAGGACTTTCAATTCTTCAGATGTAATCATTAACAGGTAATGTTCAATTGTTGCAATACTCCACGGATTTTTTCATACGTAGTGATCCGGGTCGGAATAAGAGGCAGACGCAGTTTATTTTCAATATATCCCATCATATTCAACATACTTTTTACTCCCGCAGGATTACCATCGACAAACAACAACTCAAATAATTCCGTAAAACGATGATGGATAGTCAACGCACTTTCATAATCACCCGACAATGCCAGGCGAACCATACGACTGAATTCTTTCGGGAACGCATTTCCAATTACTGAGATTACTCCTACGGCCCCCAAAGTCATCAACGGAAATGTGATTCCATCATCCCCTGAGATTACCTCGAAATCCTTCGGTTTGTTTTTGATGATATCATCCATTTGGGTAATATTACCGGAAGCTTCTTTAATTGCAACCACGTTATCAAAATCACGGGCAACTCTCAACGTTGTTTCTGCGGTCATGTTTACACCCGTACGCCCCGGAACATTATACAATATAATAGGTAAACGTGTAGCCTCTGCAATTGCTTTATAATGCTGATAAATGCCTTCCTGAGAAGGTTTGTTATAATAGGGAACTACCGAAAGAATAGCATCAATGCCTGTAAAATCATCATTTCTCAACTTGTCAACAAGAGCACGGGTATTATTTCCTCCTAATCCAAGAACAACCGGAATTTGTCCCTTCACCTTACTAACCACCAACTGAACGATTTCTTTCTGCTCTTCTGCTGTTAATGTAGGAGTTTCTGCAGTTGTCCCAAGGACAACAAGATAATCTGTTCCGTTCTGCAGTTGATAATCAACCAGACGGTTCAGGGCTGTGTAATCTACAGTTTCGTCTTCTTTGAATGGGGTAATCAACGCGACCCCCATACCTTTTAGGTTTATTTGTGCCATCTGTACAATAAAAATGATAGGCAAAAGTAGTACAATTTATCTTTATGTCAAACTATTTTGAAAACAAATAAATCAAATTGATCTTCATCTTCTTTATACGACTTTTCCTTTTATCGTCCTCCTGTAATGAGTCTGCAAAAGCCAGGGAATACTTTATTTAAGATATAATATATCGTGAGTAATACAGTGATTACAATAACAATTGGAATAAAATATGCCAGCAAAAGAAAAGTCTCATTAAAAACAGGTAATTTATTCAGCATAAGCTTTCTGATCAAAGTCAATAGAGGTTCGTGTGCTGCAAAAACGAAGAAACTGGCATTGGATAAAAATGAGTTTGTATGAATTTTATGATTTTTAATACCGGAAGACACAACATTAAACAAAAAGACAATCCCAACCAATACCCCTGCATTATGAATATAGTTATTGAAGTCGTAATCCTTTGTAAATAAATCCGCAATAGCCAGAACTGGATATAAAAAAACAGATGGATAAAATACCTCTCCAAATAAATCTGTCACATCTATCTTGTTTATACTCAGATACGCCCCTGCTGTAAAAAAGAATACACAGGTTGTGGACAAACCTGTTATAGAGAACAAATTCAATATCCAGCAAAGTCCGAGCAATACTACTCCTAAAATTTTCAAGTACTTACAAAGATAATACACTATTGGAGACAATATTGTTATTACAATCAGATCCCGAATAAACCAAAAAGGATACAGTATCGGCAAAGTTGTATGATCAAAATTCCAGAAAGCATTGAGAAAATCCATAAAACCCCAAGTACTGACCGGAGAAAATTCTCCCGAAAATAATTTAGATAAAGAAGGGATACTTTGAGCAACAAAATAAACAAGAATAATAAGTCCGTTCCAAAACAAGTATGGAATAACAAGAGAGTGAAATCTCTTTTTTGTTTTATCTACATATTTCTCTTTAATCCAATCAGTTATATTATTAAAATACAAAAAACCAGCTATAAAAAAGAATAGTGGCACGGCAATTCTTGCTATGACTTGGGAAAACAGGGTTCTTATCAGATCGTAAACCGGAAAATCGTTTGACGTTCCTACTTCAAGTCCATGAATCGTTAATGTGGAGGAATAAGAATGAATAAAAAGGACTGCTACAATAAGAGGGAAACGTAGGTATTGTATTGCAGAATATTGTATATTTTCGTTTGTCTTCATGTCCGGAATTTTATTTTTATTTTTGAAATATCAAAAACAAAAACAACCGGAATGGAGGTAATGTTTTATTGAGACAGACTTCTTAATAAACACAAAAACACGAAAGTTTTATATCCTTCGTGTTTTTGTATTTTATATTTGTCAAAAAATATCTTATTTCTTTTCCGGAGCTAGCATTTTATATGCAATCCCTGCTACTGCAGCGCCTGCAATCGGAGCCACGATAAACAACCAAAGTTGTGGTAATGCTAATGCATTTTCTGAGAAAATAGCCTGACTGATAGAACGAGCCGGGTTCACAGAAGTATTTGTCAACGGGATACTGATCAAGTGGATCAATGCCAACGTTAAACCGATTGCCAAACCGGCAAAACCTTTAGGAGCACGCTCATCTGTAGATCCCAAAATGACAATCAGGAAAATAAATGTTAATAAGAACTCAATCAGAAATGCACCGGCAGCATTAGTTTGAAGATAATTGGCAGCGCCTGCAAAAAAATCTCCGTATCCGTTTGCTGCAAATGTTCCCAAAGGAAGATTACATGACTTAAGTATAAAAGCTAAAGCACTGGCAGCGATTATACCTCCAATCAGCTGAGCTGCAATGTAAACGGCCAGATCTTTAGAAGACATGCGTCCTGCAACGAAAGCTCCTACAGAAACCGCAGGGTTAAGATGCGCTCCGGAAATATGTCCGATACCGTAAGCCATAGCCACGACCGTTAAACCAAATGCAATAGCAACTCCAAGGAAACCAACGGCATGTCCTGCAAAAACTGCGGTTCCACAACCTCCTAAAACCAATAGAAATGTTCCGATTAATTCTGCTGTAAATTTTTGTCCTGTTTTCATAAATTTTAATTATTAAAATGATCTTATGACTAAAGTATTTCTTATTTTGTTAAAATATTCAAAATTTATGCCAAGAAAGTGTGTTATGTAGAATGAATTGTAGTCAGGTAATGTAATATTTGTCGCCCCAATTCCACACAATCAGAACCATCTTTATTATCCGGGAGTCTGGATATAGACATGTCGTACAATTGTAGATTATTTTTTTTCAATCCTACCCTCAACGAAATATCAGAAGATGCCACCAAATATTCCAGGGTGATATTTTCTTTGACTGACATATCGATTAATACATCGTAGGTTTGGTCTGACAACTCCTCAACCAAACTATTAACAGGGACTCCAAAGCTATTGGTATCTATTTTATGTGTAATGATCCGAAAAGGAGTTTCCGAATAATCATATTTATCCTCTTTTGCTTTATACCCATACCCCTTAACCTTTTTGCCCATTTTTTCCAAATGCTCTACAAATGCATCCACAACCTCATAATCTGTGGTCTCGAAGAAGATCAGGATAGAATGTATTTTATCCATACTTAAGAACTTCCTCTCCCTGAGGTTATCTTTACACAGTTTTTTAATCTTATTTTTTACAAAAAAATCAAACATAAGGCATTCTGTTTAGATAAAGTTGTTATTTTATCAAATGTAAGAAAATATTCTCATTGATGATTTTCACACCCAACTTTTCGGCCTTCTCCAATTTTGCAGGCCCCATATTATCACCGGCCAAAATATAATCGGTCTTAGCTGAGACTGATGAAACATTTTTTCCACCGTTTTTCTCTATCATTGCTTTGTATTCATCGCGCGAATATTTTGAGAATGTACCACTAATA
This sequence comes from Bacteroidales bacterium, assembly GCA_031554915.1. Lineage (GTDB taxonomy): Bacteria > Bacteroidota > Bacteroidia > Bacteroidales > Azobacteroidaceae > BNXB01. The sequence continues at coordinate 9,016 of JAVBUX010000160.1, forward strand.
ACAAACGTTTGACCTCTCAATTTGTTTGTTTTTTCGGACAATATCTTCTCATCGATCTCAAACTGGACTCCGGCTTTTCTCAAACGTTCGACCAATATCCTGTTTTTTCCGTCTTCAAAATACCGGATCACACTTTGCGCAATACGGTCTCCGATTTCGTCCACCTCTGTTAAGGTCCATATATCCGCCGACATGATACGATCAATATTGTGAAAACTATTTGCCAATCGCTTAGCAACCGTTTCCCCTACATACCGGATCCCCAAAGCAAACAACACCCGTTCAAAAGGCACTTTCAGGGATGTTCGAATACTTTCCAGAAAATTTCGGGTACTCTTTTCCCCCCACCGTTCCATATTTACAATATCAAAGGCTTTAATATCGTATAAATCAGCAACATTAAGCAACAGACCCGCTTTATAAAAATGTTCAACAGTTTCTGTTCCAATATTGATATCCATTGCTTTTCGCCCGACAAAATGCTGTATTTTTCCCTTGATCTGAGGTTCACAATCATTTTCATTCGGGCAATAATATGCAGCTTCTCCAATTTCTCTAACCAAGGGTGTACCACACTCCGGACATTTTTCTATAAATTTGACTTTCTCTCCTAACAAAAAGCGGGCATCGATATCAACTCCGCTTATTTTAGGAATAATTTCACCACCCTTTTCCACATACACCATGTCGCCAATATGCAAGTCCAAAGACTCAATAATATCTGCATTATGTAATGACGCTCTTTTCACTAATGTCCCGGAAAGTTGTACTGGATCCAAATTTGCAACAGGAGTCACTGTCCCTGTTCTTCCTACCTGAAAACTCACAGAATTAAGCCTGGTCAATGCTTTTTCGGCCTGAAATTTATAAGCAATCGCCCAACGGGGAGATTTAGCTGTGAATCCCAAATTCCTTTGTTGACGTAAAGAATTTACTTTCAACACAATACCATCGGTCGCTACAGGTATATTTTTTCGTTCAACATCCCAATAACGAATAAATTCAAAAACTTCGTCCAACGTTTCACATTTTCGCATTGCCTCAGCAACTTTAAATCCCCAGGATTTAGCATATTGTAAGTTCTCAAAATGAGAGTCGGTCGGTAAATCTGTTCCTAATAAATAGTAAAAGTAAGAATCCAGCTTCCGGGATGCTACGAGAGATGCATTTTGCGATTTCAAAGTGCCGGAAGCCGCATTTCTAGGATTAGCAAACAAAGGTTCTTCCTGTTCCTCGCGTTCTTTATTTAAAACTTCAAAAACATCCCAAGGCATCAAAATCTCACCTCGTATCTCAAACACTTCAGGATGATCTTCTCCTCGTAATTTCAAAGGAATACTGCGGATAGTCCTGATATTATCAGTTACAACATCGCCTTTCGTGCCATCTCCGCGAGTCAAAGCCTTCGTCAACTCTCCATTTTCATAGATCAGCGAAACCGAGGTCCCATCATATTTCAATTCACAAACAAGCTCAAAAGGCTCATTCAAACCTTTTTGTACCCGGTTATAAAAATCCGTCACTTCCTCGACCGTATATGTATTGGAAAGAGAAAGCATCGGATATTGATGTTCAGCTTGCTCGAAATTTTTATTAATATCACTGCCAACACGTTGCGTCGGCGAATTAGGATCTGCATATTCAGGATTCCGGATTTCCAAATCCTGTAACTCCTTCATTTTTTGATCGAATTCATAATCACTAATCAAAGGTGCAGATAGCACATAATAATTATAATTATGCTCTTCCAACTCTTTTCTCAACACATCAATCTTCTGCTTTATCAACAAATCCATTTTTCACAATTTATAATGAACACAAAGATATAATAACTAGTTGTGTCTTGCGCCTTTGTGTTTATATTATTATTTATAGTTCTGTAAAAGTAAGAACATATTCCGAATTTACAATATAACAAATAATAAATTCATTTTTCTTTTGAGTGCGACTTTCAAAGGATGAAAATGTAGAGAAAAGGTTTGTCTGAGGCTCAAATGGCCTGATATGTAATTGTTCGTTGAAAGTGACATCTTCTTCCCCTAAAACCTTGAACATCGTTTCTTTTGCCGACCAGTGTAACAACAAATGAATCAACTCCTTTTCATTTGAAATATGATTGTTTTCTTCTTCACTTAAAAAACGATCTCGAACCTTCACCACCCGGTTTGTAATTTGCTCAATATCAATCCCTACGGGATGTATAGGATTTAATATAACTGCAACATAACCGGAAGTATGACTGATACTGATATGATAAGACTTATCTCTAAAAAATGGCTTTCCTAAAGTATCATATTCGACCTCCTTTTCCTCACCAAGCAGTTCCTTCAAAAGAACACGAACTGCCAGCCATTCCTGCCTTCGCTTTTCCAGTTTAATCCGTCTAACAACAGGCAGATAGAACTCCTTTTTTTCCAGTTTTGCTAATAATTCTTCGGAAGTTCCGGAAATTTCCTGTACCCCCCAGATCGTATCCGGATATTTTGTCAACTTATTCACGATTTCCCTTGAAACTTCTGATAATTTCCTCAATATCTCTTCGGATATATTTCGTAACCGGGGCTACAGAATCCTGATTAGGTACTGAATTGAAAAGCAATGACCCTCTAAAAAAATAATGAATACTGTCTGTAACGACAAACTGAAGAGGTGTAGCCACATTTCCATCTATATCATAGACTATAGCATAAACTGCATGATCCGGAACAGAATATGATTGTTCTGATATTCCATCCGCTTTTATCACATGTTTATAAACAAATTTCCGGCTATCCTCACTGACTTTTATTAAATCATTACGGGAGTTTATAGGCAAAAAACTACAGTATATTTTAGCATCCAGAAGAGGATAAACTATATTAAACCACTCTCCATTGGTTGTATCCGGAACAACTTCAATTGTAGAGCTTTGTGGTATATTGAATGAAAAAGAAGGAAAATCCGTACATCGCTGATAGGTAGGATCTTCCAGATCAATTCTAAAATAACCGAAAGGTTTAGGAGAATACTCCCCCGAACAGGAAAAAAATAAAATGCTTAGAACAAATATCGATAAATACTTCATTCTGAGAGATTTTCCTCCTGAAGAGAAGGTTGTTCAACAAAATATTTAACTTTAACGATTCTCTTTTGGTTCATATCCAATATCTTAAATGAATACTGGCCAACAGAAACAATCTCATCCCTTTCAGGAAAATCTCCTTTAATTTCAAGGATCAACCCAGCCAATGTATCGGCATCTCCGGTCAATTTTTCGAAATTTTTCGCATCCAGTCCGGCAACCCTAAAAAAATCGGTCAGCAATATTTTTGCATCAAAGACATAAGAACCGTCAGCCAACTTGATGAATTTAGCATCATCATCGTCATCATATTCGTCATTGATTTCCCCTACTATCTCTTCCAGGATATCTTCCATCGTAACAATCCCAGATGCTCCTCCAAATTCATCTACCACAATGGCAAGGTGGATTTTATTTGTCCGGAATTCTTCAAGTAAATCGTCGATTTTCTTTTTTTCGGGAACAAAGAATGCAGGACGGATCAGGCTTTGCCAACGAAAACTATCCAGCTTGTTGATATACGGCAATAAGTCTTTG
>JAVBUX010000047.1:0-9031 GCA_031554915.1 Bacteroidales bacterium
GGCAGTATTGACATCTATTTCCGCATCTTCTTTCTGAACCTGTAATTGTTTGATGCTCAGATTGTTTTTGGTCGCATGACCAATGCATTCTTCCAGGCTCCATACTTTTTTTGAGGAATTCTCTTGAGCATGTAAGCTAAGTCCACAAGCCAGGATCAATAAGACGATGATACTTGTTTTTTTCATACTTTTAATTTTTAAAGGAGTTAATTTTCTTTTTGTTCATTACTATATTTCTCTCTACTCCTTTTTTCTATCTTACTTCTACTTTTTACTTCTTTTTACCTGTGGCTTCCGCTTTTTTTGCTTTCGGATCGATCATATTTCCACGGATTTTATCAGTTAGGGAAAGCCCCTCCTTGATTTCCATTTTAATACCATCAGACAATCCTACTTTAACGTATTTGCGGTCGAATGTTTGTTCCGGCTTTTCTGTTTTAACTACATATACAAAGGCGGAATCATTAGCGAATTCAACAGAGCTTTCCGGAACAGTAATTACGCTGTCAGCTTTTTCCAATACAATTTCGGCATTAGCACTATATCCGGCTCTTACATAAACACCCTGAGGAATTTTAGCTGCAGCTTTTAGTTCAAAAAGGACGGCACCATTTTCTTCAACTCCTTTGGGTGATACATATTCCAATATTGCAGTGAATTTCTCACTATTTAATGCTCCGATTGTCAAAGAGATAGGCATCCCTTCTTTTACTTTCCCGACTTCAGTCTCATCCAATTTACCTTTAAAGATCATGTCTCCCATATCAGCAACAGATGCAATGGTAGTCCCATCGTTAAAAGTATTTGCTTGGATAACAGAGTTTCCCGCTTTGATTGGTACATCCAGAATCATACCTGTGATTGTAGAACGAATCTGAGTGTTACTCAATTGTGCGAATTTCTTGGAAATTCCATCTTTTACAATATCCAGGGCATTTTGTGCATTTTCTTTTTCTTCAATAGCTTTTTGATAAGTAGCTTCAGATACTTCATAATCACCTTTGGAAATAACGCCGTTCTTGTATAGCTTTGCTTGTCTGTCAAATTCCAATTTAGCCTGGGTCAGATTGATGTCTGCAACTTTTAAGCGGGATTCGGCAGAGTTCAATTGTCCCATTTCAGGAATAACTTTTACTTTGGCAATAACATCTCCCGCCTTGATCATTTCTCCAGCTTCTTTCATAACTTCCGAAACAATTCCTGAAATCTGCGGTTTGATAAGGATCTCATCACGAGGCTCAACCTTTCCTGTTGCTACGGTTTTGTTCTCAATCGTCCCTCTTTCCGGAGTGGTGATCTCATATTCAACTACAACAGGGCGAGATTTTTTCCATAGAAATGCAAAAGTTCCTACTACCATTAAGCCGATGATGACAAAAATAATGATTTTAATTACTTTTTTCATAATATTTGCTATTTATTTTATTTTCTGTATATTATTTATTTGAATTTCCAGTTTTATTCTTCACGAATGGCATCGATGGCTTTAATCTGTAGCGCCCTTTGTGCAGGAATTGCACCGGCCAGTAACCCGCAAACCAATAATACGATCATGGCTAAAATAGCGGTATTGAAAGGAACTACCGGATCTCCGACAAATACGTTACCTTCGGCAGCTGCGGCTTCGACAAGTATTCCCAATGCAGCAAGAATACCGACACCCAAGCATAATCCTAAGAGTCCTGCCATTGAGGTTAAAACCAAACTTTCGGATAATATTTGTCTCATAATGACCGATGGTTTGGCCCCTAATGCTCTTCTAACTCCAATTTCACGGGTGCGTTCTTTGACCGTAACTAGCATGATGTTACTTACTCCAATCACTCCGGCAAGTAGGGTTCCCAGACCGACCAACCAAATGAGAATACTTATTCCCAGAAATAAGTTTTCAAAAATTAGAAATTCTTTTTGTAAGTTGAAAGAACCGACAGCTTTAGTGTCATTAGGAGCAATGTTGTGTTGAGCTTTCAGGACTTCTTTAATCTTATTTTCCAGTTCTTCTGCAGTATAGCCCTTTTTTGCTGTGGCTCCAAACATGTGTACTGCATCTCCATAATTACTGATTTGTTGGAGTGTCGTAAATGGTATTACTACACGCTCTGATGGTCGGCTTCCTATACTGATGTTAGAAACTCCCGCACAAACCCCCACCACCTGATAATAAATACCATTAACACGTATATAGCGTCCAAGAGGATTTTCTCCTTTTTTGAATAATTCAGAATATACATCCGTTCCCAGAACGCATACTTTGCGCTTATGATGAGCATCCACTTCGTTAATAAAGCGGCCGAATTTCATTCTCTGTTGTTCGATTTTGAGATAATCAGGGTAGAATCCCATGACACTGAAAGTTCCGGCTTTATCTTCAAAGGCAACGTTGTTAGTACTACGGTTTCCCCATATCATAGGAGAAATTGCATCCAGCTCTTTGACTGACTTTTTAATAGCAAGAATATCCTGGTTCCTGATGTTCCACTTTCGTCCTTTTTTGAATCCTTTATATGGCTCGCTTGTTCGATCATCAAAAAAGAAGCAGGAATTGGTAGCAAATCCATCAATTCCCTGCATCATCCCTAATTGTAAGCCTTTTCCTGCCCCAAGCATGATGACGAGCATGAATATTCCCCAAGATACTCCGAACCCGGTCAGAACACTCCTGAACTTGTTGCGGGTAATCGTGACCCATATTTCTTGAAACCTATCTAAATCAAACATACTCCTAATTTTCATTCTTATTCTGCTCTCATTGCTTCTACAGCTGTTACTTTTACCGCTTTTCTTGCCGGGAAAATTCCGGCGACAACACCGGCACAAATCAATAATATCGTAGCGCCTATAGCAACACCGATATCCACCGTTGGGTTTTTGAAAATACTGAAACTCTGTTCTTCGCTTGCAGTAGCCTGTGCCATTTCCATTCCATAATTGATCATTTCACTAATTCCGATGCCGAATACCATCCCAATATACCCGAACACAGAAGTAATCAGGATGGATTCCATCAGAATGAGTTGCAATATGGAGGCCGGTTTGGCTCCCAGAGCTTTACGGATACCGAATTCACGAGTACGTTCACGTACCGTTATAAGCATGATATTACTAACACCGACTATTCCGGCAATTAAGGTTCCTGCTCCAATGACCCATACAAACATTTTGATACCATTAAAAATACCCATTGTTTGCATATAGCCTTCCAAATTATTATTGATTCCTATTGCACGATTATCTTCAGGGTGAAATTGGTGAAGTCCTGCGAGCTTTTTACGAAGATCTTTCTCAAAATTTTCGTTGGCTTCTTTTGTTTCTAATCCGCTTATGCTGAATGAGATGCTGCTGAATCCCCAGCCTTTGTTATATAATAATTGGGCTGTAGAAAAAGGAATGTAAGCCTTGTTTTGATTTCCCCAGTCATTTCCTTCATACACGCCAATAACTTTGAAATTCAAATTGTTGGAGGTAATCATTTTGCCAATTGGATCTTCTTTTTTAAATAAAGCATCTTTCATTCGTTTGTTGATAACAGCTACTTTACGTCGTTCTTTCATATCGATGTCATTGACAAAACGGCCGACTTTGCCTTTGATCTTAATTCCCGAAATGGTCATTTCCGAAGGGAAAACGCCTTCAAAGCTGCAGTCAATCGATTCGAAATTGTAGCTGGCTATTGTATTGGCCCATGTACTGGGTGAAATATTGTCGGCTTCTTTGACTTGCTTGTCTAATAAATCAAAGTCCTTTTGATCAAACGAAATACGCCGGTTTGACGGATTTCCCTGGTAAGCCATGGAGGTTCTTCGAGCCCACATCTCCACTGTATTAATAGCCCGGTCTCCAAAGTTAGACATTACCCCGTTTTTTAATCCATTTCCCGATGCCAGGAGAATAATCAACATAAAAATACCCCAGGCAACTGAAAAACCCGTTAAAAATGTTCGAAGTTTATTTTTTTTGATCGTACTGAATATCTCCATCCAGTTGTCGATATCGAATATTCCTCTCATTTTCTTGTTTCAATGGATTCAATAATTCCGTCTTTTAGACGAATAATTTTATTTGTAGCATCGGCTACTGACTGTTCGTGTGTAACAATGATCATGGTCATCCCTGTTTTGTTGACATCTCTCAGAATTTGCATCACTTCTTCTGAAGTTATACTGTCTAATGCCCCGGTAGGTTCGTCAGCCAGAATGATTTGTGGTTGGGCAATTAAGGCCCTGGCAATGGCAACTCTTTGTTTTTGTCCTCCGGAGAGTTCATTAGGCATGTGGTTCCACCAATCCTTAAGTCCTAACTTGTCCAGATATTCAAGGGCCATGTTATTCCGTTTTTTTCGACTTATACCTTGATAATAGAGAGGCAAGGCAACATTTTCCATTGCATTTTTGAATGTGATCAAATTGAATGACTGAAAAATAAATCCGATCATTTTATTTCTGATCTCAGCAGCTTTGGTTTCACTTAATTTGTTGATGAGTAGGTTATTCAAATGATATTCTCCTACATCATAAGTATCCAAAACTCCCAGAATGTTCAGAAGTGTGGATTTTCCGGATCCGGATGCTCCCATGATGGATACCATTTCTCCCTTTTCTATCTCAAGATCTATGCCTTTCAATACATGAAGCGGAGCCCCATTGTGATAAGTTTTGTTGATATTTTTAAGTGAAATCATTACTTGAATGTGATGTTAATTTCTATTATGACGAAAAAATAATATTATTATAACAAATAAACATAAATTATTTAGTTATTCTGATTTCGTAGATAAACTACAAAGATATAAGAACTTAAGAATAAAGTTTATTATTTGACTCTGTTTTTTTCAATTAGTTACAAAGATATGTGAAAATCTAGTACCTTGTATTGCAAAGTACAATAAGTTAACATAAATTAACTATTTGGACGTATTGGCTTTCTGTTTTTTCTCTTCTTCCTCTTTTGCAACCTCTTCTCTTAATCGATTGCTTGCATCATTCAATTTTGTAACATCTCCGTCCCATTTCCCTTCTTTTGTCCCGGAATTATAAATTTCTCTCAGTCGCTCCAGGGCTTTTTCTTTTTTTGATTTTGTAGCAGGAAGCGGATCATACTTTACGATTCCGGTGTTAAATAGCAAAGCAATGATTGTCATAGGACCTATTCCTCCTCCGGGTAGGGCTGACTTAGGGACCCATTTACCATCCGTAAAAACAGGGGTGTCGTCATAATATGCATCAAATGGTAATTCCTTGGGAATAAAAAAGCCAGGAGAGATGACTAACATATCTTTTTCTTTTAATGTTTTTTCCATCACTTTGTTTTTGAAGGAATCCAAACTATGGTTGAAGGATACAAACATCGGTATTTTGATTTTTTCCGGATCTACTTCAACTTTGATTGTTTTTTCGTTATGGTCATTTTTTGAAGGACCGATGTCTGTTGTTTGAGGCTTCATAGTCTCTTTCATAGTTTCTTTCATGCTTTCCTTTAGTAATTGCTTGTAGAAATTACCGTCCTGAGCAAGAACTCCGGTTGTTGATAACAATAGAGTATTAAAAACAAAACAAAACTTTCTGCTGATCTTTGAATCCATTCGTTTTTATTAAGAGGACAAAATGTTAGTGCACAAATGTATGAAATAATTATAGTTAAAATATGTGATTAAAAGTGAAATTTAACTTAAATTTCCAATAAATAGACTATTTCATACGTTTGTTAAAATAATTTATTTATTGCGTTTAAACTTTTTTGATTTTTTGAGCATTTGTTAAACAAAAAAAACCGTTCTTTGTTTTAACATTTGAAGATCAGTTGAAGTATGAGGAAATCAGCGGTTTGGTTGTTCACGGGAGTAATGGTTTTTGCGTTTATAGGCTTGCTGTATTTGCAATTTTCTTATATCCGTATAATTATGGATAATCAAAAACAACAGTTTGATGAGGCAGTAAAACGAAGTCTGTATCAGGTTTCTCATAATTTGGAACTTGATCAGGCAAAGAGAGCTCTTACGGAACAGTTTGAAGTTGCTCGAAAGGCATATTTGCCTAAAAGCAAACCTCTTTATTCTCAGCGATTTGCTATACGAGAACAACAGCGGTTGAATGTTGCGGCCGATGGGACGGTTTCCAGTGTGGAGATACGTAGCAATGCAGAAATAGTAAAGAATCCGTTAATAGAGATTACTCCAAGTTATGGTAAAAACGATTTGGCCAGTGCATCGATGGAGTTACAAGAAGCTTCTTTGGAAAGGTATTTTCATCAACAGGGATTATTACAGGAAGCTGTAAAAACTTTGATGACGTCGGATTTAGCTCCGATTGAAGAAAGGATAAATTTCAGAAGCCTGGATTCGTATATTCGTTCGGAATTAGCCAGCAATAATCTGAGTTTGCCATATCATTTTGCGATCATAGAGAAAGACAAACATTTTGTATATAAGTCTTTGGATTTTAATGAGAATGATGTAAAACATGCCTATTCCCAGGTGTTGTTTCCTAAAGATCCGCCTCAAAGACTTTATACATTATTGGTTTCTTTTCCGGAGCAAAAGGATTATATTCTAAAATCGGTTTCATTCATAGTGCCATCTGTGGGTTTTACAATAGTTTTGTTAATTGTTTTCATTCTGACGATTGTTATCGTATTCCGTCAAAAGCGTTTGTCGGAAATGAAGACAGACTTTATTAATAATATGACTCATGAGCTGAAAACTCCTGTCGCAACAATCTCACTGGCATCACAGATGTTAAAGGATGGAGGAGTGAATAAATCTCCTCAAATGTTTTCTCATATTTCGGGTGTGATCCACGATGAGACCAAACGTTTGAGTTTCTTGATTGAGAAAGTATTGCAGATGTCTCTCTTTGAAAAAAATAAGACCACTTTAAAGGTAAAAGAGTTGGATGCTAATGATCTGTTGGCCAATATTGCACATACCTTTGTTCTCCGGGTGGAAAAAATAGGAGGGGTGCTTGATCTTGATCTTGAAGCTTTGGAGTCAACAATCTATGTTGATGAGATGCATTTTACGAATGTTCTATTTAATTTGATGGAAAATGCCGTGAAATATCGGAATGAAGATGTTCCTCTTGCTCTTATTGCAAGAACCTATAATGAGGGAGATAAAATTTTGATCAGCATTCAGGATAACGGGATCGGGATCAAAAAAGAAAATTTGAAAAAAATTTTCGAGCGTTTTTACCGGGTGCATACCGGTAACAGACATGATGTGAAAGGCTTTGGTTTAGGCTTGGCTTATGTGAAAAAGATTATAGATGATCTCAATGGATCAATTAAGGTTGAAAGCGAATTTGGTTCGGGAACTACTTTTATTATTTCATTGCCATACGTCAAAAGCGGGTCAGTGGGAGTTAATGATATATAATAGTAAGGGGTAATATTTTGTGCCCTCCAAATAATATGTAATAATAAAACAATAATGAATAGTAACAATAAAAAATTGTTTATATGGAAGAAAAAGTAAGAATCTTCATGTGTGAAGATGATGAGAATTTAGGAATGTTGCTAAGAGAGTATCTACAGGCAAAAGGTTATGATGTTGACTTATTTCCTGATGGAGAAGCCGGTTCAAAAGCTTTTCCAAAAGGACAGTACGATGCATGTATCTTAGATGTTATGATGCCCAAAAAGGATGGATTTACTCTTGCGCAGGAAATCAGGGCGATCAATGCTGAAATTCCTGTAGTTTTTCTGACTGCCAAGACAATGAAAGAAGACATTCTGGAAGGGTTCAAAATAGGAGCCGACGATTATCTTACCAAGCCGTTTAGTATGGAAGAATTATTGCTTCGTCTAGAAGCGATCCTTAGGCGGGTCAATGGAAAGAAGACAAAGGATGTTGCATATTATAAGATAGGTAAATTTAGTTTTGATACTCAAAAGCAAACTTTGTCTTTAGGTGACATGAGCTCAAAATTGACTACCAAAGAAAGTGAGTTGCTTGGTTTGTTGTGTTCTCATGCTAACGAAATCCTAGAACGTAATTATGCTTTAAAAACGATTTGGGGTAATGATAACTATTTCAATGCACGTAGTATGGATGTGTATATCACAAAACTACGTAAGCTGTTGAAAGATGATTCGGAAATCGAAATTATCAATATCCACGGAAAAGGATATAAGTTGATTGCACCAGGATCAGTTGAATAAAAATTATCTATAGGGGCGGATCGATCCGTCCCCTATAAATTTGTATTAAACATAATAGAATGAAAATCCTTGCGATATTTTTATTTTTCACAACTCTTTGCCAAAGCCTTTATTGTCAGAAATACGACGAATGGGTTGATTTGTCGTTTAAGTATCTGAATGAAAGCAATTTGCCTGCGGCAGAGTCTGCTTTGGTTTCTGCGATGCGCCAGGAGCCATCCAATCCATTAAACGTAATGTTGCTGACTAACCTCGGAACCATCCAACGCCGGCAGGGAAAGTATAATGAAGCCATGATTTCATATAATGCTGCCTTGGGGCTTGCCCCGGAAAGTGTTACCCTTCTGACTGCACGGGCGGAACTGTTTACAGAAACAAATCGACCCGAAAATGCATTGACAGACTATTCCTCTGTTCTCAGAATTAATAACAATAATGAGGATGCTCTTTATAAAAGAGGGATGCTTTATCTTCAGGTGAAAAATTATGGGTCTGCACAGGCCGATTTTGAGAAAATATTAGAGATTAATCCGAAAACATATTATGGTCGTGTTGGAATTGCTTCACTTTGCAAATTGAGGGGAGAGTATGAGGAAGCCGAAAAAATCTATTTCTACCTGATGGAAAAATTCCCGGATCAGGTGGATCTGTACGCCGGTAGGGCCGAATTGTATATTCTGATGAATCGTCCGGGTCCCGCTATGTCTGATGTCAATCAGGCGATTCGTTTGCAAGGAGAAACCAGCCCTAATCCCTACCTGTATATAATAAGGAGTAGAGTGAAAGAAATGCAATTTGAAAAAAAAGGAGCAGAAGAGGATAGGGCTAAAGCTGCAAAACTAGGATATTCCTCCTCAAAACCGTGAGTTTTGTACAA
>JAVBUX010000309.1:0-3601 GCA_031554915.1 Bacteroidales bacterium
TACAGTATTATCAAAACAAAATATTAAATATTTTCAAAATTGAAATAGGTCTTTCAAGTCTGAAAAATCATAAACCACAGCCTCTGCTGCGGAGTTTGGTATCTCGTCTTCCCATGCAGGACCTTTGATCCAGATGGTCTGACAGCCCAGGCTCTGCGCCGGAGCTATATCTTTTTTATATGAATCCCCTACTACTACAACATTATTCGCAGGAAGATCAAGCGCTTTCACTCCCAATGCAAAAATTGCGGGATCCGGCTTTCTGACTCCGACAACAGCCGATTCAACGATTTCAATGAAATACTTCGAAAGACCAAAATCTTTCAAAACAGCCTCTATATTCCCATAAAAATTGGAAACAAGAACCATTGGGTATCTCTCAAACAATTGATCTAATATCGGCTTCGCCTTTTCAATAGTCAAACATGCAAAGGTATAACATTGATCTGATACTGCCGATATAAATTCCGATGTTTTCTTATTACCTACCGGCAAAAAACCATTTTCGACCAACCAATCGATCTGTAACTCCGTCTTGGCAAGTAATACATCTTTGAAAGTAAAGTCAGGCTTCACAACCGGATTTAATGCCAGATAACGCTCTCCATAAACATAAGCTTCTCTGAACTCAGATTTTCCGACAGGAACTCCAACTTCAACATAAGCATCCCATAAAACCTCGGCCCAATGCTTCCCATTACTATCGATGGTTGCTCCATAATCAAATATGAGACCTTTTACTCTACTTAAATTCAACATTATTTCTCTTTTAGAAAATTATTCGAAACGAATTTGATTCCAGGTATATCGTTTAGATTCTTTTTTCAGGTATTTATCTGCTTTCATCCGGACATCCGGACTTAAATATTGAGGCGTATTGTATTTTTGAACTAATGATAATCCCTTATCTTCAAAACTAAACTGCATCATATCCATATCCAATGCATTCTTAAAGCTCTTGAAATACTCATCATTTCTATCTACACGGTCCGTGATAAACCAACCAGGTGTAGCCGGAGTCAGAAAAATATCCGAAGCCAAAGGTTTCCATTCCATGGAATAAAACGATATCTTACTATCACAAACCGGGGCACAAACAGTTTTTATCACACTGATAATTTTTGAATCATTGATCATGGGAAGTAATGCAATCTCAAATTGCAAATTTCCTGATTTAATCTGTACATAATTATCCTGAAAGACAACCAGTGATGTTGTATCTCCTAAACGATTAACGAGCTGAGCCGCCCGTCCGGCATTGAACAGATCAATAATATCCAAACGTTGGATAGAATCAAGTGGCAACATCATTTTATCCGGCATTGAGCTGAATACTGATGTCATATTTTGAGCTTTTGCTACGCTGCAAAGAGAACAAATGAGCAATATAAACAGTTTGATTTTCTTCATAAAAACCTACATTTTCGACCCCAAATATAAGAAAAACATTCCTAACAACACTAAAATCAAATCCAAAGACTTACTTCTGAGGTTCTTTTCCCGATAAAAAATAGCTCCTGCCAGAAAAATAACAATTACGTTACTCCGACGAATCATCGAGACCACAGAAATCATTGATTCAGAATCGCTTAACGCATAAAAATACACAAAATCAGCCATAGTCAGGAACAGAGAAATCAGTGGTATAGACCATCTCCACTTAAAACGAGTGGTTTTCTTTCTCGAAGGATACCATAAAGCTAAAAGAACAACCGACATGATAACAAACTGATAAAAATTATACCATGCCTGAACAGCCATCACATCAAACCTCCGCATTAAATATTTATCATACAACCCGCTTGCTGCACCAAATAAAACGGAAAGAACCAAGAAAATCACCCATTTATCTCTTTTAAAATCGATTCCTTCTTTCTTACCGGTGACAGATAAAAGATAAAAAGACAATATTGAAAGTATAACACCAATCCATTGGTATAAGTTAAGTCTTTCCCCATAAATCATCAAAGCTCCCATCAATACGATTACCGGCTGTGTTGCTTTAATAGGCCCCACAATCGTCAAAGGAAGATGTTTAGTAGCAAAATAAGCAAAGATCCAGGAAGAAAGGACAATTACCGATTTCATAAAAATGTATCCGTGCGTTAGCCAATCGACTGTCGGAACATAAAACAAACCTCCCTGAAGCAAATCCGGAGAATAAACAGAGATCATCACCAACGGGACGAATATCAGGCTACTGAACAATGTATTCAGGAACAATACAGGAATAACTGCATTATTATTAAGTGAAACTTTCTTACAAACTTCGTAAATACCTAATAAAAAGGCTGATAGAAACGCTAATCCTAACCACATAGATCTTCAGGATAAACAATATCAACTAAAAACAAAGCATGACCGGGCACCGATGTTCCGGCTTTTCCTCTGTCTTTCGACTCGATTACTTCACGAAAACCGTCAAGAGACAATTTTCCACGTCCAACTTCAAGTAAAGTTCCGACAATTGCTCTCACCATATTTCGTAAAAAACGGTCAGCTGTGATGGTAAATACCCAAAAATTCCCCTCCTGTGTCCACCGCGCATGGGTCACACAACAGTTGTTGGTTTTTACATCTGTATGCAGCTTACTGAAACTGGTAAAATCCGTAATTTGAAATAGAATTTCCGCGGCCTTGTTCATCGCCTCATAATCGGGCTGTTTAGAGACTTTATAAATAAAGTCATGACGAAAAGGATCTTTTTTGTCGGTCAGGTAATATTTGTATGTTCTGGAAATAGCATCAAAACGGGCGTGAACATCCGCACGAACAGATTTGATCTGCAATATAGCTATATCCACTGGTAATATTTTATTCAGTTTATCAACCAGTAGAGATAAATCCGGAATAGCTTGTTCTATATCAAAATGGGCAACCATAAGTGCAGCATGAACCCCGGAATCCGTTCTTCCGGCTCCGGTTATGCTAATTTTTTCACGCAAAAGTATGCTCAAAGCCTCCTCTAGACATTGCTGCACAGAAATACCATTGGGCTGAATTTGCCAACCACAATAGTTTTTACCATTAAATGAGATGTATATAAAGTAGCGATTCATTCTAATACCTTAATTCGGGTGCAAAATTACAGAAATAATTTCTTTTTCCTGATAATTTGTATTTATTTTGCACTCCATTATTTACAATTAGCTAATATAAATCAAAAAGATAATGATTTGGAACGAAACCATTGAATGCATGGATCGCAAAGACATGCGTAAACTTCAGGAAATCAGGCTAAAAAAGACCATTGAAAGGGTATATCATAATTGCGAACCTTATCGCAAACGGATGCAGGAATCCGGGATCACTCCGGCTGATATCCAAACGTTAGATGACATTACCAAACTTCCGTTTACATCAAAAAAAGATCTGCGGGACTACTATCCATTCAATTTATTGAGTGCTCCGATGTCAGAAATCGTACGTCTGCACGCCTCTTCCGGTACAACAGGAAAACCAATTGTGGTAGGATATACCCGTAACGACCTGAATATCTGGAATGAAGTCGGCGCTCGCTGTTTTACGGCTTATGGTCTTGGGAAAAACGATGTTGTACAAGTTTCATACGGTTATGGACTATTTACCGGAGGATTAGGTG